>JBGUUS010000158.1:0-9058 GCA_045133675.1 Oscillospiraceae bacterium
CGCTCGGATTTGCACAGACGAAGATCTTCTTTGATGCGGAACTTGCGGCATATCTGCTGCGCCCGGATGCAAAGACGTACGATATCGAGGCGCTTGCAAGAACGTATCTGCCGGATTATACGGTGGATGCGTGCGAAGAATGGAAAGTTCTTGCCGTCCTGCCGAAGCTCTGCAAAGCACTCTACGACGCGCTCTGTGCACAGGGCATGGAGATGCTTTTCAATGAGATCGAACTGCCGCTTTGTGAAGTGCTCGCCGATATGGAGTATGAGGGCTTTGCGGTTGACCGCAGCGGCGTTACGGCGTTCGGCGAAATGCTGGATACCCGCATCGCGGAAGTAACGGACGATATCTGCCGTCTTGCCGGACGGAAATTCAATATCAACTCGACGCGCGAACTCGGCGAGATCCTGTTCGAGGAGCTCGGTCTTCCAGCAGGTAAAAAGACGAAAACCGGCTATTCGACGAGTGCGGAAGTGCTCGAAGAGATCGCACCGCTGCACGAAATCGTGCCGCTTGTGCTCGAATACCGCAAGCTGACGAAGCTTTCGTCCACGTATGTCGTCGGCCTGTTAAAGGTCATCGGCGAGGATGGACGCGTTCGCTCGACGTTTAACCAGACGGAGACCCGAACGGGAAGAATCAGCTCGTCGGAGCCGAACGTACAGAACATCCCGGTGCGCACGAAGCTCGGCAGTGAGATGCGCCGCTTTTTCGTGGCAAAGGAAGGTCACGTATTGGTCGATGCGGACTATTCGCAGATCGAGCTGCGCATTCTCGCACATATCGCGGACGATAAGAATATGCAGCGCGCGTTCAACGAAAACGCGGATATCCACACCGAAACCGCATCTCAGGTATTCGATATCCCGCCGGAGCTGATGCTGCCGGAGATCAGAAGCCGCGCGAAGGCGATCAACTTCGGTATCGTATACGGCATCGGTGCGTTCTCGCTGTCCAAGCAGATCAACGTAACCGTTCGCGAAGCAAAGGCGTATATCGATTCGTATCTGCGCACGTACAGCGGTGTTGCCGCATATCAGGAGGCAATCGTTGAATCCGCCAAACGCGAAGGCTATATCAAAACGCTGTTCGGCCGCCGCCGTGAGGTGCCGGATATCTATTCCAAAAACAAAGTCGTGCTCGAAGCGGCAAAGCGCATCGCGCTGAATACGCCGGTTCAGGGTACGGCAGCCGATATTATCAAGCTTGCGATGATCCGCGTGCATAACCGGATGCGCAGAGAATCGCTGAAAGCGAAACTCGTCTTGCAGGTACACGACGAACTGATCGTGGAAGCACCGCAGGACGAGATCGGGCAGGTCAGCCGCATCATCTCCGAGGAGATGGAGGGTGCCGCAGCACTCAAGGTAAAACTGCTCGCAGAGGTGCATACCGGCGCAAACTGGTATGAAGCAAAATAAGGGACAAATGAAAAAGGAGACAGGAAAATGAATCGGATTTTGGTTGTATGCTCGCAGAATGTCTGCAGAAGCCCGATGGCGGAAGGCATTATCCGCTATATTATTGACAAATTTCAGATTCCGGGCGTTACGGTAACGAGCGCCGGTCTTTCGAACTATGACGGTGATGCACCGAGCGAATATGCCTGCGAGGCATTGAGCGAGATCGGCATCGATATCTCGGCACACCGTTCGCGTCCCGTTTTGTACGAAGATATCGCGGAGGCAGACAGCATCTACGTCATGACACAGCAGCACCGCGACGTTATCCTCGAATACGTGCCGGAGGCGGAAGGCAAGATCCGGGTTATGGATATCCCGGATCCGTTCGGTCAGCCGCTCGCACGCTACCGCCTCTGCTGCTCGCAGATGATCGAGTACTTCAAACACGAACTGGCGGTGGATGAGCTGTGATCATCCGGCCGATGGCGTTGTCCGACGCCGAGCGCGTTACCGAGATCGGAAAACAGAGCTTTTCGCACGCATGGAGCTATCAGGCGGTCTGCGACGGTCTTAATAATCCGCACGAGCGTACATACGTCTGCTGTGAAGGAGAAGAACTTTACGGATTTTTGAATATCGCGTGTGTGCTGGACGAAGGCGGCATCAACAACATCGCCGTTTCGCCGGAACACAGACGAAAAGGTGTCGGCGATCAGCTGCTCTTTTTCCTCGATGAAGAGGCGAAAAATCTCGGGCTTTCGTTCGTAACGCTCGAGGTTCGCGTATCGAACGCGCCGGCGATCGCGCTTTATGAAAAGCACGGCTTTAAAAACGTCGGATTGCGCAAACGCTTTTACACAAAACCGGTTGAAGACGCGGTTTTGATGACGAAATTTTATACGGAGGAAGCAAACGGATGAAAATTCTTGCGATTGAATCGTCCTGCGACGAAACGGCTGCTGCCGTTGTCGAAGACGGTACCCGTGTTTTATCGAATATTGTAGCAACACAGATCGCCGAGCATCGCCTGTACGGCGGCGTTGTTCCGGAGATCGCATCGCGCCGCCACTGCGAGGCAATCGTCGGCGTTACGAACGAAGCGCTTGAAAAAGCGAACGTAACGATGGATGATATCGATGCGATCGCGGTCACGTATGCACCGGGTCTGATCGGTGCGCTGCTCGTCGGTGTGAACTTTGCAAAGGGATTGGCCTTGACAGCAAAGAAACCGCTGATCGCGGTGCATCACCTGCGCGGTCATATCGCGTCGAACTATCTGGCATCGCCGGAACTCAAACCGCCGTTTCTCTGCCTCGTTATTTCGGGCGGTCACAGCCATATTGTCGAAGTAAAAGACTACACGGACTTCCGCGTGATCGGCAGAACGCGTGATGATGCGGCCGGCGAGGCATACGATAAAGCAGCACGCGCCATGGGTTATCCGTATCCGGGCGGTGTTGAGATCGACAAAGCCGCACAGGTCGGCAACCCGAATGCATACAAGCTGCCGCGCCCGAATGTTGAGGGTAACCCGCACGATATGAGCTTTTCGGGCCTGAAAACGGCGGTGCTGAATCTTTTGAATCAGTCGAAACAGAAGGGTGTCGAGGTCAACAAAGAGGATCTCTGTGCATCGTTCCAGAAGACGGTGTGCGATATCCTGGCCGACCGATTGATGCTCGCCGCGGAAGAAACCGGCTACAAGACGATCGTTCTGGCGGGCGGTGTTTCCGCGAACAGCGGTGTCCGCGCACGCATCGGCGAAGAATGTGCAAAACGCGGTCTTTCGCTGTATATGCCGCCGCTTTCGTTCTGCGGTGATAACGCCGCAATGATCGGCAGCCAGGCGTATTACGAATATCTCGCGGGCAACCGCGCGGATATGGATCTGAACGCGATCGCAACGCGTTCGATCGAACTCGGATAAACAGGATCCAGGATCCTTTGTTCAATATAAGGAGGAGTAACTATGGCAATCAGCTTTGACGCAGCAAGCAGAACCTTCAAGCTCGATACCGTAACTTCGAGCTATCTCATCCGCATTCACGAAACCGGACGCATTCTGCAGGTTTACTACGGCAATCCGATCCCGGATGTGACCGTTTCCGACCGCGACCAGCGCCGCGGCACCGCATCGTTCAGCCCGAATGATGCAACCGGCTTTATCCCGGATGCGGCACCGATGGAATACGGCTGCAACGGTGCAGGCGATTTCCGCATCAGTGCATTCTCGGTACGCAATGCAAACGGCGATTCCACCACGGATATCCGCTATCAGGCGCACCGCATCTATGCCGGCAAAAACAAGATCCCGGGTCTTCCGGCATCTTACGTAAACGACGAAACCGAAGCGGATACGCTCGAAATCGACGCAGTTGATCCGGTGACCAACGTTTGCGTTACGCTGTATTACTCCGTTTTCCACGATCTCGGCGTTATGACCCGTCACGTACGTGTGACGAACAACTCCGACAAAGCCGTTCGCTTGGAGCGCGCGCTGAGCCTCTGTGTCGATCTGCCGTCGATGAACTACGATATGATTACGCTGTACGGCCGTCACGTCCGCGAGCGTAATTTCTGCCGCAGACCGCTTGCAAGAGGTATCCAGGGTGTCGAGAGCAAACGCGGCTCTTCGAGCCATACGCAGAACCCGTTCACCGCAATCGTCGCAAGAGGCGCTGACGAGGATCACGGCGAGTGCTACGGCTTCAACCTCGTATATTCCGGCAACTTTACCGCAATGGCGGAGTGCGACTTCAACGCAACTACCCGCTTTATTATGGGTATCAACCCGACGGACTTCTCCTGGAAACTGGAGCCGGGCGCATTCTTCGATGCACCGGAGGCAATCATGGTCTACTCCGGCGAGGGTATCGGCGAGATGAGCCGTATTTTCCACCGCTTCTATAACCGCAACCTCGTTCGCGGCCGCTGGAAGACGGAAAAACGTCCGCTTCTCATCAACTCCTGGGAAGGCGCACTGTTCGATATCGATACCGACCGTCTTGTTGCATTCGCAGATCAGGCAAAAGAGCTCGGTCTGGAAATGCTCGTTATGGACGACGGCTGGTTCGGCAAACGCAACGATGACACGAGCTCGCTCGGCGACTGGTTTGTAAACGAAGAGAAACTGCCGGGCGGTCTGAGCAACCTGATCGAGCAGGTGAACGCACGCGGTCTGAAATTCGGCATCTGGTTTGAGCCGGAGATGATCTCGCCGAATTCCGAGCTGCACCGCGCACATCCGGATTGGCACATCCATACCACCGGCCGCGAACCGCTGACCGGACGCACCCAGTATGTGCTCGATTTCTCCCGCAAAGAGGTTGTCGACAATATCTGGGAGCAGATGTACAAGATCCTTGCAAACAACAAGATCGACTATGTTAAATGGGACTTTAACCGCAATATTTCCGATGCGGCTTCCGCTGCACTGGATCCGGAGCATCAGTCCGAGTTCTTCCACCGCTACGTTCTCGGTACCTATGAGCTGATGGAGCGCCTGGTTACGACGTTCCCGGATATCCTGCTGGAAAACTGCTCGGGCGGCGGCGGACGTTTTGACGCCGGTATGCTCTATTATTCGCCGCAGATCTGGACGAGCGACAACACCGATCCGGTTGACCGCGTATTCATCCAGTACGGCACTTCGCTCTGCTATCCGACCTCCAGTATGGGTGCTCACGTTTCTGCACATCGCAGAACGAACTTCACCATGCGCGGCGATGTTGCACTCTGGGGTACCTTCGGCTATGAATTCGATCCGTGCAGAATGCCGGCAGAAGAACTGGCTCTCGTAAAAGATCAGGTTGCGGAGTATCATAAATACTATAACGTCATCCGTTTCGGCGATCTGTACCGTCTGATCTGCCCGTGGGATGATTACCGCTTTGCTGTATGGCAGTTCGTTTCTCCGGATAAAAACGAAACACTCGTTACGAAGGTTACGATGGACAACGTCTGGGATCACTTCCAGATCGTTCGCTTGAGAGGTCTCGATCCGCAGAAGCTGTACCGCTGTGACGAGCTCGATCTCACCTGTTCGGGTGCTCTGCTCATGAACGCCGGCATCAACATGACCGAGATCGCGCCGTGGGTATACGACACGAAGAAACTCTATTTCTACGCCGTTGAGGCATAAAGTGAGGGATTTCACATGAGAAGAAATCTTGATACCGCAAACGCGATCGCGCAGTTTCAGACGAAAGGAACCTTTCTCTCCTGCGAGCCGTACGGCAACGGCCATATCAACGATACGTTCCTTGTGATTTTTGAAGAGGAAGGCAACGAGATCTGGTACATCCTGCAGGCGCTCAACACAAACGTGTTCAAAAAGCCGGAGCAGGTTATGTCGAACATCGAAAAGGTGACCGAATGGCTCCAAAAAACTGCCGCTGACCCGCGCGAGGTACTGCATCTTGTCCGCACGAAGGACGGAGCGGCATACTATGCCGACGAGACCGGCGCATTTTTCCGCATGTACGATTTCGTAACCGATTCGCTCTGCCTCGACCGTCCGGAAAATGCCCGCGATTTCTATGAATCCGCGGTTGCGTTCGGACGCTTCCAGAAAGCACTCTCCGAATTTCCGGCGGAAACGCTCTTTGAGACAATTCCGGATTTTCACAACACGCCCAAACGCTATGCGGATTTCTGCAAAGCGGTGGAGGAGGATGTCTGCGGACGTGCCGCAGGCGTTCAGGAGGAGATCGCGTTCATCAAAGCGCGCGCCGATTTTTACGGTGTGCTGCTGGATGCCTGCAAAGCGGGTGAACTCAAACTCCGTGTCAGCCACAACGACACGAAATCCAACAACGTTATGCTGGATGCAAAAACGCGCACGGCGCTCTGCGTTATCGATCTCGATACGATCATGCCGGGCTTTTCGGTAACGGATTTCGGCGATTCGATCCGTTTTGGCGCGAACACCGCAGCCGAGGATGAGAAAGATCTTTCGAAAGTGACGCTGGATATTGCCTTGTTTGAGACGTACACCGAAGGCTTTTTAAACGGCTGCGGCGGCAAACTCCCGGCCGAGGAGATCATGCTCTTGCCGGAAGGTGCAAAGATGATGACGATCGAATGCGGTATGCGTTTCCTTGCCGATTATCTGCAGGGAGATATCTACTTCAAAACCGCAAGACCGGAGCACAACCTTGACCGCGCACGCACGCAGATCAAGCTCGTTTCCGAGATGGAAGAGCATTGGGACGAACTCAAAGCAATCGTTAAAAAATACTGCTGAAATGAAGAATGCCGCAGGCTTTTGTGAAGCCTGCGGCATTTTGCGTCTTTGGATCAATCGAGATCTTCGATCGTCAGATCAACTTTGCGGTCTTTGAAATAATAGAGCTTGTCGTGCTCGCCGATTTCGCGGAGAACGCGGCACGGATTGCCGACAGCAACAACATTTGTCGGGATATCCTTCGTTACGATACTGCCTGCGCCGATAACGGTGTTATCGCCGATATGCACGCCCGGCATAATGATCGCGCCTGCACCGATCCATACGTTCGAGCCGATGTGCACGTCGATGTTGTACTGCGTCTGTCTGCGGCGCAGTTCGACTTCGATCGGGTGACCGGCGGTTGCAACGGTGACGTTCGGACCGAACATAACGTTGTCGCCGACGTAAATATGGCCGTCGTCAACGAGCGTCAGGTTGAAGTTTGCATAGACGTTTTTTCCGAAATGCACGTGCTTACCGCCCCAGTTTGCGCGAAGCGGCGGTTCGATGTAACAGCCTTCGCCGAATTCCGCAAACATACTTTTGAGCATGCCGAAGCGTTTTTCGAACTCGGACGGGCGTGTCTGATTAAAATCATAGAGCTTTTCGAGGCAGAGCGTCTGTTCTTCGAGGATATCATCGCCGCTCGGCGGATAGAGTCTGCCTTCTTCCATGCGCTGTCTTGCTTCCTGTGCACTGATCATTTTGATTCCTCCAGTAGTTCGGTGAACGATTCGATATAGAAATCCGCGGCTTTTTCGATTGCGGCGCGGTGATCCTTCGATGTGTCGTCGTATACGCCGACAACGGTCATACCTGCAAGCTTTGCGCCGTTTACCGCATCCGGGATATCCTCGAATACGATACAGTCTTTCGGCAATACGCCGAGCTTTTCGGCGGTGAGCAGATAGACGTCAGGTTTGGATTTGTTGCAGCCAACCTCATGCGTGAGCGTGACCGCATCGAACAAATGGGAGATACCGAGGCGTTCAAGCGCCGGTTCGTACAGCTCTTTTGAGCAAGACGTTGCGATGCCGAGCTTGATACCGCGGTTTTTGAGCGTGAGCAGGTATTCTTTTGCGCCCGGCTTTACCTGTACATCAAAGCGGTACGCTTCGGCAGCTTTTTGGTTCCACCATTCGATCAGCGCTTCCGGTGTTTCGTTTAAGTGATACCGCGCGATCGTATAGTCGGCGCACTCGCGGATATTGATCTGCTTGAGTGCTTCAAAATAGTCCGGCTCTTCCGGAAGACCGCGCGAACGCAAAAAGGCATGGTCGACGTCATCCCAGACGTGCATCGAATCAAAGAGTGTGCCATCGAGATCGAAGATCGCGGCGGCAAACGCAGTACGTATTACCATACGGCATCCTCCCAGTTTTCTTCGGCGGTGATGAGCAAAAGTGTACCGGACGAAACGGAAACCTCCGATTTGCTGCCGGTGAACTCGTTGCTGATGCCAAGCGGATAGTCGTTTGTCAAAACGCCGTTATCGAGCGGGTATTTTAATCCTTTGAGCGTAACGCCTTCTGCTTTTTCGTCCACGGTGATAACCGAGAGATAACCTTTTGCATCGGCAGAGAAGGTGATCGCTTTGCCGTTGAGCGTTCCGACCGTGCCGCCGCGATCATGCAGCAGGGCAGAAGCACCGCGTTTTGCGATCCAGGCAAGCACCTGCAGATTGCCGAGCGTATGGTCAAAGCGGTCGCCGCCGGTCGCACCGTACAGCACAAAGCGGCGGTATCCGCGGGTGTATCCCTCTTTTACAGCGAGGAACAGATCGGTATCGTCCTTTTCGCGGCGGAAGGTCTGCACATTGTCAAACACCGGCTTTTCCATCGAGTCGAAATCGCCGATGAGCAGATCAACACGGATGCCGCGCTCTTTTAAGTGCAGATAACCGCCGTCCGCGGCAATGACCAGGTCGTCCGGCTGCGGCGAAAAATCCTTGCCGTACCAGCTGCCGGCGCCCGCGATATAACAGGTCATATCCGTTCCTCCTTTGGGTGAATGCTGCATTATACCTGCAGTACGGTATGTACAGCGCCGAGCATGCCGGCGTTGTTGGAAAGCTCCGCACGGACGAGTTTAACACCGCGCAGGATCGGCATAACTTTTGCGTCAACACGTTTGCGGATCTCGCCCATGAGCAGTTCTTCGCTGAAAATGCCGCCGCCCATGATAACACATTCCGGATCAAACGCCTGAATGAGCGAAACGAGGCCGAGAACGATCTCGTCGATCCAGTCGGAAAGGCCTTTTGCGATCACCGGTTCGTCGAGGCGCGCAAAAATCTGGCGGCCGTTCAAGGTTTCGCCGGTGCGTTCTTTCATCAGCGCACAGAGCGCGGTAACGGAAGCGTAGGACTCATAGCAGCCAAAGTTGCCGCAGCCGCACGGTTTGCCGTTGTCGCTGTGGATGATGA
>JBGUUS010000159.1:0-4692 GCA_045133675.1 Oscillospiraceae bacterium
AGCATCATCACCGCAAGCATAACCGTCAAAATTCTTTTCAACATATAAAACACCCCTCCGCAAAAAGTTACTGTACGATCCAAATACTCTTCGGTGCTTTCATATCATCACCGTATCTGTAAATGAGCCAATGCTCTTTTCCGTTTTCTTTAATTGCCACCATAATTTCCCGGTTCTCGCCCGGCATCGTACTGCCACCGAACTGATCAAGCAGTTCATCCGCAGTCTCGTTTCCGTTCAGACATTCTGCAACGGCATAGCCGGAGCTTTTCACCATAATTTCGTTAATAACCGTCTCCCCGTTCCCTGCGTGGATCGTGTAGAACTGGATGCCGTTCAGCCTGTCCGTATAATAAAACATACCGGATCCGTTCGTTTCGATATGATCGCCGTACATCGCTTTGATCTCATTGAGCGTTTTGCCCATATGCGAAACGACGGTGCCGATCAACTTTTTGGAACCTGCGTTATTCTTGCTCGGTTCTTCTTTCTTGGAGGATTCCTCTTTTTTCACCGGCTCGTCTTCTTCGACTTCTTCTCGGCTGATCTCGATCTTGCCGATCATATTGCCTTCTTCGTCCGTTTCAAACTGGAAATAGAACTCGCCGTCCGGAAGTTCTCCGATTTCACCGTCCGGTCCGATATACGAAAAATGATACTCCTCGTCCAATTCGCCGTCTGCCATATCCTTTTCGTTCTCGCGTTCCCCGTTCAACAGATCTCCCAGTGTATCAAACGCCTTGCCGAACGTATCACATCCGGTGAGTGCGAAAACCATTGTAACCACAAGCGTTATTGCCAGGAATTTTTTCAACATATCCTTCACCCTTTCGTTGATATTCCATTAACTCTATTATACTAAAGCGTCTTGCAAAAAGCAAGGCAGAGCACGCATAAAACCGCGTGCTCTGCCTTCGGGATACACATTTATAGAATAAGAGGATTCAAAAAAGCGGATTATTTTTCTGCGAAAAACGCAACGGCAATCGCACCCGGTCCGATGTGCGTTCCGATCGTGCAGCCGACCGTCGCAATCGGGAGGGTATCGGTACGGTCTTTCCAGATCGAAGCGCTGTCTTCAATGTATTTCATTAAAAGCTGGTCGGACAGACCGCTGTATGCAAGACAGAACGGACGGTTAAAATCAACACCGTTTTCGTCGGTGAGTTTATGCAGAAGATTATTGCCCTGTTTGGATCCGCGCGCTTTGCCGATCAGTTCAACCTTGCCGTCAACCGCGGCAACAACCGGTTTGATCGCAAGCAGACCGCCTGCAAACGCAACCGCCGAGGAAATACGGCCGCCTTTTTTCAGATACTCAAGCGTATCAAGAAGCGCCATAACGCGGATCTCTTTTTTCTCTTTATCAAGATGTACCGCTATCTGTGCGGCGGAAAGACCTTCTTTTGCCAGTTTCATTCCGCGTTCCAGAAGAATGCGTTCGCCGACACAAACGTTTTCACTGTCGACAACGAAAACCTTTCCGGCGTAATCCGCCGCCGCAATGACAGCACTTTGATACGTGCCGGAAAGCTTCGACGATACCGTAATTACAACCGCCGTATCGCCGTTCGCGGTTACTTCTGCATACGCATCCTCAAACACCGCCGGCGATACCTGCGAAGTTGTCGGAAGTTCATCGCTCTCAATCAATTTTTCATAAAAAGCGCGATGTGACAGATCAACAGCGTCACGATATTCCTCTTCGCCAAAGCGAACCGTCATCGGTAAAAGCGCAATGCCGAGTTTTTCCGCCTCCTGCGGCAAAATATCGGACGCGGAGTCAATGATAAAACGAACCATGGATTTTCCTTTCTCAGTCCCTTTTCGGGTTTTCCAGACGTTCCTGCAGGTTTCCGGCAATCACACCAAGTACGGTGTAAAACGTTGTGCGATCCTCTTCGGATAAACCGTCGCCGCCAAACGCAACCCACTGCTCAATCAGCGCGTCGATCTTTTCGGCAACCGCTTTTCCTGCATCGGTCAGGTGGATTTTTGCACGATAGCGTTTTTCGCCTTCGGCGATATAACCTTTCTGCTGCAAAAACGCGATATTCCGGGAGATCGCCGCCTTGTCTTCGGCGCAGAGCTCCGTAAGCTGCACCGGCGTCAGCCCACCCGGGTTGTGGTGCAGGAAAAACAGGCACATAACATGCGTACCCTTCAGTCCAAACTCCGTCATTTCCGTGGATTTGATTTTCTGAATATACTTGTAGCAGACCGAAATTCCTGTCACAAATGATTGAAAACGCTGGATCATATTTGCACCTCCCGGTTGATTACGGGTATATTATAGCACGCTTTTGTTGATGCGTCAACAAATTTGTTGATAAATCAACGATTTCGACAGAAAAACAGCCGCAAAAAGCAACAAAATCCGACGAAACGTCGGATTTTGTTGCTTTTATCACGTGATATTACAGTTCGATAAATACACAGCTGCCCGGTGCGATCTCCAGCGTTCCTGCTGCTGCAGCTTCGCCGCAGAGGCACGGAAGTGCATCGTTTTCGCCGAGAACGAGCGGTTTGCCGTTTAAAAGCATAACGCGGCTGCGCATTTTGCCGTCGCCGGTGAGCGCATATTTAACGCCGTCTTTCGGGAGTTCAACCGTGGTGGTCTCGTTCGAGTTGTTGATAACGAGGTAGACGTAACCGTCTTTGCCGTCCTTGCGGGAATGGCAGTAAACGTGCGCACCTTCGCGAATCTCTTCACCCGTTGCATAAACGGTATCGCCCATCAGGCGGTTCCAAAGCAGAACAGCGAAGTAGTTCGGACGCGGCAGGAAATCGTGGTGATCCAGATAACCGTAAGCGGAAGATGCAAGCGTGTTGTGGAAGATGATGCCGTCGGTAACGGTGCAGAAATCGCCGAGCTCGTTGAGCGTACGAACGACATCGATATAGGTCGGTGCCCAGGTGTTGCCGCCGCAGCCGGCATCGCCGGATTCGGTAACCCACATCTGTCCGCCCGGAACATAACGGTCGCGACGGTCGATATACTGACGTGCGCAGAAGCCGGCAACGCGGAGATACTGTTCGGTAAGAGCAGCTTCAACCGGCCAGTGACCGCCCATTGCTGCACCGCGCTCGGATACACCGTTGTAGTAGTGATAGCTGAATACATCCATCTTCACTTTATTTTCGCCGAGGAGCTGTTCGGTGGTAACCATCTCAAAGCCCGCAGCCATGCCGCCGCCTGCTTTATCGTTGCCCATACCGAACATATCGATATCACCAACGGTGCACGGGCCAACAAACAGGCACTCCGGATAATTCTCGCGCAGCCAAGCGCCAAAGAGATCGTGGTCACGTGCGTGATCTGCAGCGGTATAGCCCTGCGGCAGACCGGACAGCGCGATCAGGTTCGGCTCGTTGGTGAATTCAGCAGCATCGATCGGCACACCGTATTCTTTCGAGAATGCGAACAGTTTTGCTACCTGCTCGGTCGGATACGGCTCGTCAGCCGCGTGAATACCCGGGCAGTTCGCAACGGAGATGAGAAGTTTGCCGTCGATGTATTTGACGAAATCAAGAACGCCGATCCACTGCTCTTTCGTCAGCAGGTTCTGGAAGCCTGCCGGAACCTCGCCATTGCATTTGCCTTCCAGGTCGTAATACGTTTTGTTTGCCCAGGTGCCGGAAACGCGGACCCAAGCGGTGCCGAGATCTTTTGCGAGCTTACGCAGGCGCGGATTATAGAGATCGATCGGATCAAACCACTGCTGCAGATTGCCCATATCACGCCAATCTTTGATCTCCGGGAACGGTTCGGTGCCATCAACCTGTGCATCGGTGTACGCTTTCCAGAAAGTACCGCCGGTAACCTCGGTCATTTCGACGTTATAGGATACAAGGCGCTTGTCCATTTTACGAAGCTCCGTGAGTTTCGCCGGATCCAGTTTAACGAATTGTGCCATACTGTTTCTCTCCTGTCATTTTTCGGGCATAGAACACCCTTTCTTAAAGATAATTATACGCGATAAACGCCGGGGATAAAAGAGTGTTTCCGGTTTTGCAGAAAATTAGAGCACAAATATTGCAAAAACAGCGGATGATCCGACAAGTCTCCTTTTCCGGCCGAAATTCGCGCAAAAAAATTCAAAAAAATCGAAAAAAACACTTGCATTTTCGATTCCAATGTAGTATAATACCTCTCGTACTCGCGGATATGGCGGAATCGGCAGACGCGCTAGATTCAGGTTCTAGTCGGGGCAACTCGGTGGAAGTTCAAGTCTTCTTATCCGCACCAGAAACGAGGTAACCAATCGGTTATCTCGTTTTTTCTTTGTCTGAATCTCCCCGCCTTGTAATTTATGGCGGGGTTTGTTATAATACATTGTAATTTATCGTGTAACAGGAGATAAGTATGGATACCAATCAAAAGATCACTTTGATCAATGCGCTGATCTCCAGCGGTGTGCTGGCATTTGCAATGTTTTTATTTTTAAACGACAAAAACGACAACCCCATTTTGCTGATGCTGCTGATGATGTCGGCTTTCAGCGCCTTTACCGGTTGGAGAAACTTTAACAAAGCAAGAAATAACAGCAATAAAAAATAGTCGGCCAAAAAGCCGACTATTTTTGTTTGGATTTTGATTAGAATGCTTCGTGAACGTTGTCCATGTAAGCTTTAACGGTCTCCCAGTTGATGGGGCCGCCCCAGTTGCCGTCTTCGAAGCAGCTGCCAACC
>JBGUUS010000160.1:0-5318 GCA_045133675.1 Oscillospiraceae bacterium
CTCCCACTCGCTCATGCCGCGAGGGCACATCCTTTCTTCCGAAAAGAAAGGATGCAAAGATTCGCGCAAGAGGAACGCGCTCACGCGGCGCCGGTTCCTCTTACGTATCTCTTCCCCGCCTTGTTCCGCTAACGAAAAAAGTGCAAACTTGATAGTCGGTGCGGTCCGCTCAGCGTGCACGGCTTAAATGATTCGGGACACATATCCTCTCTCGACCGGTACACAGCACAGATTTGCTCTGGTTTGGTTATCTGTATCGATAATCTGTGCCACCGCATAACGAGTGGTTTAAAGAAACGCAGAGACCAATGCCTTCCCCGCTGGGGAAGGTGGCCGAGTGAAACGAGGTCGGAAGAGGTCGGCAACGCAGAAAGTTCGTGCGTGGATCCTCAAATTTCCGCACGTGCAAAGCACGCTTGCGGAAATTTCACAGAAGCGGACTGGTCCGCTCGATTGCCGCCGGTTTTTGGTTCGCCTTGCGGATGATCTCGTAAATATCCTCGCGGAATTTCGGGCTGCGGTCGTATTTCATAAGACCGTTGCACTCCTGCTCGATATCATAAAGCTGGGTGACACAGAAGCCGCAGCAGATCGGGCTTTCGAGAAGTGCCGTGATCAGACCGTCATAGCGCTCGGCGAATTCTTCCTCACTCGTCGGGTCAACGCCGTATGCGAACTCGTCCGCGCGGCGCGGAATACCGCCTTTCCAGAACGTGCCGATCGCCTCACTGATCCAGTACGGCTCGCCGGTGTATACCTGCGTTTTCAGGTTGTCGCGGTTGATCGGGTTGTTCCAGTCCGCGGTGTTTTCCTCCATGCGACGGAGCTTTTCGCGCAGAATTGCCGGATCCTGCTCATAGTCGTGGATATCGTACAGATCGGTGAGCGAGCTGTGGTAGCCGCCGGAAGCATCGATGCACGGGCGGTACGGGTCAACTTCTTTCGTCACGCGGTAGATGATCTCCTGGATCGGGAGCCAGAGCGAATCGGTCCAGTAGCTCTCGTTGAACGGGATCCAGCCGATGATCGCCGGATGGCTGTAATCGCGGTGCATATTTTCGAGCCACTGCGGCATAAATACCGCAACGTCCTCCGCCGCCATATCGTTGCCGTTTGCAAATTCGCTGAACACGATGTAGCCGAGCTGATCCGCCCAGTAGAGCGTGCGCTGTTCAAACACGCGCTGGTGCAGTCGCGCGCCGTTGAAGCCAAGCGCCATGCTGCGCTCGATATCCTCGCGCAAAAAGTCGTCGCTCGGTGCGGTATAGATGCCGTCCGGGTTAAAACCCTGATCGAGAACCGTGCGCAGATACAGCGGTCGGCCGTTCAGATACATGCATCTGCCGTGCCATTCGACACTGCGCATACCGAAATAGCTGTCCACGCTGTCAACGAGCGTTTCGCCGTCGAGCAGTTCGAGCTTCCAGTCGTAAAGATACGGTTTTCCGACATCCCAAAGCGTTACTTCCGGCAAAACGAGGTCGAGGAAGGCCTGTTTGCCGTGAACGGAAGCGGTCGTCTGTGCAACCTGCTCGCCTTTGTCGTATACGGTTGCACGAACGGTATAGTTCACGTCGTGATCGACCGTTACGCGGGCGGTCACGCGCTTATCCTTCGGGAAGGTATCGGTCTTGATATTTTCGATAAAGGTGTGCGGCAAAAACTCCAGCCAGACGGTCTGCCAGATGCCGGTTGTACGGGTATACGCCGCGCCCTCGGAGGCGTATTTTACGTGCTGTTTGCCCATCGGCTGTTTGCGGCTGCGGTTGTTGTCCTGCGCCTGCACGGTGAGGATATTCTCTCCTTCAACGGCAAAATCGGTGATCTCAACTGCAAAGGTCGTATAGCCGCCGATGTGTCCGCCGGCTTTTTTGCCGTTTACGTACACGGTTGTTTTATAGTCGCACGCCTCCATGCGCAAAAAGATGCGGTTTTCGAGCTGTTCTTTGGTGAAGGTCACGCGCTTTTTATACCAGACAGCGGCCATAAAATCGGTGTTGCCGATGCCGGAAAGCTTGCTCTCCGGGCAAAACGGCACGCGGATTTTAAGCGGAAGATGCTCGAGTTCCTGCATCCCACGCTCTGCGCCCGAGTCGGAAAGATCATAGCCGAATTCCCATTCGCCGTTTAAGCATTCCCAGTTGCCGCGCACCATCTGCGGACGCGGATATTCGCTTCGAAGCAGTTTATCCATGTTATTTTCTCCTTTCGCCGATTGCGGGTTTTGTTATTTTCATTATAGGGGTTAGGAAAGAAAATGGCAAGAGAAAAAGGCTCCCGAAGGAGCCTTTTTATGTGAAGTTGAAGCAAGAAACTTGTGCGTGAAACGTCCTCTTCCGTCATCCGTTCCGGATGACACCTTCTCCAAAGGAGAAGGGTTATCGGTTTGTATGTTTATTTTAGTGAATACGGAATTGAAAGTTTGTGCGTAAATCATGCGGGACGCACCCAACGTTGTGGGACGTTGAGGACGCCGTCCCTTACAATTGTTGATTGGAAAAATTCTGCGATATTTCGTTTAATGCACAAACCGTTTTATCATAACAAATCGTCATCATCCAAGGAAAAATCGAACTCATCCTCAAATGTATCGTCAATCTCATTTTTAAACGAAATTCCTAATCTTTCCATCGCAGCAATAGTTTCGTTATATGACGCTAACCCTAGATTACGCATTTTCATAAATTCACTTTTTGTCATATCTATTAAATCTATAAGTGAAGTTATGCCTGCACGTTTAAGACAGTTGTACGTCCGCACCGATAAATCCAAATCATCAAATTCAAGATGACCAATATTGAAAAGACGCTGTTGTTCTAATATCTCTTTTTCAAAAGCTACCAACTTATCATTTTCCACCATATACTTCTTGAAAAATTCAAGAGATGATACTTCGCCTAATTTACGAATAGCTTTTCTCTCAATCCGGATAACTTTGTCACGCGTTATTTCAACTCCACTCGTAGCCTTCATATAGTATGCCGTCTGCTCAAAAGTTTTAGCATTGACCCACCGCTCATATAAAACCGTTTTTTCTTGTTCTGTGAGTACTAAAGTAAAAAAACAATCATAAGCTTTACGCATTTCTTCGGAGGTTTCAAATCGTGTGAACTCATTCAAGCTTTGGGCCAAATCATAAAACGAAGGAATTTTCCCATCTGTTTCTCCGCGCTTTTTTATCACTGTAGCAAGAAAATCATACTCAATAAAAAAGATACGCGAAAGCTTAAATGAATCGTAATCGAGTCTCGGAAAAAGCGATTTGAAAATTCGTTTTCGATTTTCGTTGCAAGATACTCGCAATAATATTTCTCGAAGATTTCGTGGCAATTTTTCACTTTCGCTGTTGATACCGTTGAAATACTCTCGGACACTATATACATTTGCACATAAACAAGCGTATAGTTCCTCGTTCTTAAAAAAATTATCAATCGAAATGTCTTCCACTGAAATATTTTCTTTCCAATTTGATTCAATTTTTAGCTTCATACATTCTTCGCATCTTTCTTCGTATGAGGCACACCATAATGGCGTTATTGCATCGAGCATTTTCTTGCGATCTTCTCGCAACGCACCTGTTTTGTAGAAGTGAATTTGATTGTAAAACCAATTACCTATATTCCTTTCTTTATAGACCAGATTTGCCGTAGGAAAAAGAAAAAAAGACGATATATATTCTTTATATAAATTGAAATGATCAAGCCATTTTTCATCACTTTGATAATACATTTTCCCACTCCTTTAATCACAAATTTAGAATATTCGGTAAGTAAACTTACAAACAAATTATACCACAGACCGTCAACACATACAATAAGACGGCATAATGAATAGAATTTCCACCATCTACGCGAAATCCCTGCGTAAACCATTTCGGGACGTACCCAATGGTCGCGCAAGCCCACGCCCAACGGTGTTGATACGAAAACCCGGCGCTTCCCTTTTATAAAAATACTCCGCAACGCACAAAATCGCCGCACACGGTCAGACGTGTACGGCGACTCCCATTTTACTGTTCCAAATTTCCGCACGCGCAAAATAAACCCATTTCACCATGCACTTTCGTGCGCGCTTGCGGAAATTTCATTGGCTTCTCCGCCACCCGGTTATTCTTTTTCGTTCGGTTTTTCCGGCTGTGCCGGGATGGCGGCCATATCCTGCAATACGACCTTCGCCGTGCCGGTGCGGCCGTCGCGCACGATGATCACTTCAAGCGTGTCGCCCACCTTGTATGCGTCAAGCGCCGTGGTAACATCCTCAATCCGCGTAACCTCGCGGTCGCCGATGGCAATGATGCGGTCGCCGGACTTCAGACCGGCTTTGTCCGCGCCCGAACCCTCGTTAACGCTCACGATATACACGCCGTACGTGTTGACGCCGTATGCATACGCGGTCTGCGCATCGAGAATCTCGACAACGTTGATACCCATAGCCGCGCGGCCGGAGACATAACCGCTCTCGATCAGTTCTTCGGCGATCTTGCGCGCGGTGTCCGCCGGGATCGCAAAGCCGATACCCTCGACATTTTCGCCGCTCGATTTTGCGTTGATGATGCCAACGAGCTCGCCGTTTGCGTTAAACAGACCGCCGCCGGAGTTGCCCGGGTTTACTGCCGCATCCGTCTGCAGAAGCGTCATCACGTGACCCTCCACAGTGATCTCGCGGTCGAGCGCACTGATGATGCCAACGGTTACCGTTCCGCCGAGCGAGCCGAGCGGATTGCCGATAACGATTGCCGTTTCGCCCACTTTCAGGTTCGCGGAGGTGCCGAATGTCGCCGGTTTGAGGTTTTCTGCCTCAATCTTGATAACGGCGATGTCGGTTTTTGCGTCCGTTCCGATCAGGCGCGCTTCGTATTTGTCGCCGTTGTGCATTGTTACGGTGATGCGGCTTGCGCCGGAAATCACGTGGTTATTCGTGATGATATAGCCGTTTTCGGTGATCACAACGCCGCTGCCCGCGCCCGTTAAGATCTGCTGTGCAAAATAGCTGCCGGTGGTCACCTGCTCGGTGGTGATCTCAACGACGCTGTCGGCGTTCGCCGCAGCAACTTCGGTGATCGTGGTCGATGAGGTCATGCCGCTGCCGATCTGGAACTCGACATCCTCGCGGCTTGGCTCCTCAAGCTGGCTTTCGCCGCCCGGCTGTCCTGCCAAAGACTCGATCAGCTTGGGACCGAATGCGCCGCCGACGGCGCCAAGCACGAGCGAGAGCACCGCAACGAACGCGATCAGCACGCCGGTGTGCTTTTTCTTCGGTTTTTTCTCTTTTTTCGGCTGTTCCGGCGCGGTATACGGCGGGATCGGCTCAGAATAAGG
>JBGUUS010000161.1:0-2625 GCA_045133675.1 Oscillospiraceae bacterium
GACACCGTTCCAACAATTGAGCTGACGGAGATTTTTCGTCAGGCGGCGCAGAGTTTGATCGTTACGAATGCCCATGAGATCGTGCAGGGTAATATGCCGGAGCTCGGCAAAAAGGATAACGACTTTTTCTTCCTGCCGCAAAATGATCCAAAGGCGGCGCAGCAGCTGATCCTCGATCTTTGCGAGCGCCGTCTTCCGGCCAGCTATGGATTTTCCCCGACGGAGGATATTCAGGTGCTTTGTCCGTCACGTAAAGGCGATCTCGGTGTAATCGAGCTCAACAGCCTTCTGCAGAGCCGCTTGAACCCGAAGGAAGAGGGAAAAACCGAGTTTAAAGGCGGAATTTATACGTTCCGTCTGCAGGACAAGGTCATGCAGATCCGCAACAATTACGATATTCCGTGGACTCGCGGTGAAGAGACCGGTGCCGGAATTTTCAACGGCGATATCGGAATCATCCGGATGATCGACCGCGGTTCCAAAACGATGGCGATTGATTTCGACGGCCGTGTCGCGTATTATTCGTTCGATATGACGGAGGAGTTGGAACTGGCATATGCCGTAACGGTGCATAAAAGCCAGGGCAGCGAGTTTGAAGCAATCGTTTTGCCGGTAATGGGCGGTTACGATAAGCTCTTTTTCCGCAATCTTCTCTATACGGCAGTAACGCGTGCAAAGAAAATTCTGATCCTCGTCGGTCAGCGCGGCCGCGTGCAGTTCATGGTGCAAAACGACAAAAAGATGCTCCGCTATACGGGCCTTAAAACAATGCTTCGGGAGAGTGTTCTGGGATGAGCCGTTTTTTCAGGAAACTTGCGCACGTCTTCTTTCCAGAGCGCTGTCTGTTTTGCGGCGAAGTGGTTCGGGAAGGCGAGATCTTCTGCAATGACTGCGCGGAGGATACCCGTCAGCCGCTGCATCCTGTGGTTTGCGCCAACTGCAAAGCGCCGTTTTCGGAATGTCACTGCGATTTAAAAACCGTCACCGTCTATTATTACGAAGAAGGTGCGGCAAATGCGATCCGCCGGATGAAGTTTCAGCAGGAACGTCTCTGTGCCGAACAGCTTGCGCATATTCTGGCAGAACATCTTCGCACACTCGGCTTTACCGACTTTGATGTGATCGTCCCGCTGCCTTTGCACTGGATCGACCGGATGACGCGCGGGTATTCGCAGACGGTATGGCTTGCCAAAGCGCTTTCCAAAGAACTGGATATCGCGTATGATACCAAAACGCTGCAGAAAGTGCGTCATACGAAAAAGCAGCACGATCTTTCGCAGAAAGAACGCAAACGGAATCTGCACGGTGCATTTTCCTGTCGATATCCCGAAAAGCTTTCCGGAAAACGGATTCTCCTGCTCGATGACGTAACAACGACCGGTTCGACATTCCGCGAGGCAGGCCGTGCTTTAAGCGAAGCGGATGTGGAAGAAATTGTGTGCCTTGCTGCGGCAAAAACGCGGTTTACAGAATAGGGACCTTTGTGGTACAATAAAAGGGTAGATGGGCAGAAACCGTCTGCCCTTTTTTAGTATGAGGAAGAAAGAGGCTTACAATGGGAGCACTTGATATTGGAATTGATCTTGGTACAACCAAGGTTATCATTTATAAATCGGATGAGGGTGAACTTCTGCGCGAACCGGCAGTTGTCGCCGTCAATACACAGGACGAAAGTCTGATTGCAGCCGGAAAAGATGCGCTTGCGATGCTTGGACGTACACCGGGATATATGCGTGCGGTTTATCCGATGGAAAACGGCGTTATCTCCGATCATCAGCTGACAGAAATGATGCTCAAAGACTTTTTGCAGCGCGCTTGCTCGAGTTTTCTGGTCAAACACCGTTTTGTTGTGTGTGTTCCATCTTCGATTACAGAAGTTGAGCGCCGCGCAGTTGTTCGCACGGTTGTGCACGCCGGCGGACGCAAGGTTTATTTAATTGATGAGCCGATTGCGGCAGCAATCGGTGCCGGCATCAATATCTCTGAGGCAAGAGGTGCGCTTCTGGTCGATATCGGCGGCGGTACAACAGACGTTGCTGTCATTTCGATGGGCGGTGTTGTTTTATCGGAATCGGTTCGCTACGGCGGAAACCGCATTGACGAGGATATCATCAAGCTGATGCAGCAGAAATATCATCTTTCGATCGGCAAGAAGATGGCCGAGCAGCTCAAGCAGGAGATCGGTACACTCTGGGAACCTTCCCACACGAAAACCGCGGTTGCAAAAGGCCGCAATCTTTTGAATATTTATCCGCAGAAACTCACCGTTTCGGAAATGGATATCCACGACGCGATTGTGCCGTTCGGCGAAATGCTGGTGGCGGCAGTCAAACGTGTTCTCGACAAAACGCCGCCGGAGCTTGCGGCGGATATCTATGAAGACGGCATTCTGATGACGGGCGGCGGCTCGCTTTTGCGCGGTGCTGCCGAAATCATCGAGCAGGAAACCGGTATCAAAACCAGTGTCTGTGAAAATGCGGTAGAATGCGTTTCTATCGGTACGGGCAAAGCGTTTGATTATCTTGAGATTTTGCAGACCGGATTCGGCGAGGAACTGACTTATAACCATTAAGCGGAAAGCTTAATATAAAAAGGAGGAGTACAAATGATAGTTCGTAGAGTACG
>JBGUUS010000162.1:0-2856 GCA_045133675.1 Oscillospiraceae bacterium
ACCAACCATCTCGACGTCGACGCCAAAGAGGAGTTAAAACGCGCGCTGATCGAGTATAAAGGCAGCATCCTGCTGATCTGCCACGAGCCGGAGTTTTACGCCGACGTCGTGGATCAGGTGTGGGACTGCACCAAGTGGACGACGCGCATCATCTGATTTTGAACACGCAAAAGTGAGTCTTTGAACGCTGTTTTAAGACTCACTTTTCTCTTTTTTTCATCAATCCTTTTCCTAATATTCGACAAAACATTACAGGAACTGTGTTTTCCTCAAAAAGGATTGCAAAGTTTTCGCGCCCGGATTATAATTTATAATAGTATACTGTGTTCCGGAAAAGCGGAGCGCGATATATCCCAAAAGTAAATATAAAACAAGGAGTATTCAACATGTTGGAACAGTTTTTTGCCTGGTACAACGGTCTGACTGACACGCTGTGGGGTTCCCTGCTCTTGTTCGCAGTCGGCGTTGTGCTGCTCATCAAAGGCGGCGACTGGTTTGTAGACAGCGCTGTCGGCATTGCAAAACGCTTCCGTGTACCGGAAATCATCATCGGTGCAACGGTTGTATCCATCGGCACGACCCTGCCGGAGGTTATGGTATCCGTTACCGCAGCCGTTAACAACAACGGCGCTATCGCATACGGCAACGCAATCGGCTCGATCATCTGCAACACGGCTCTCATCGCGGCACTGACCATCGCGATCCGCCCGGCAGCAATCAACCGCAAAGCAGTCGTTACCCCGGTTATTTTCTTCTTCATCTCTGCCGCTATCTACACCGTAGCTGCTTATCTCTTCGGCCGCTTTGACAGATGGCTCGGCATTATCATGCTCATCGTCTTCGGCGTTTATATGGGCATGACGATTTACAAAGGCTTCAAAAACCCGACCGAAGAACATCACGAAGAAGAAGAGAAAGCAGAGAATTCCCTGCTCAAGGATCTCATCGTTCTGGCAATCAGCGCAGCGCTGATCGCAGTCGGCGCAGATATGCTCGAAGGTTCTTCCGTTTCCCTTGCTACGATGGCAGGCATCCCGACCGAGGTCGTCGGCGTTACCATCGTTGCACTCTGCACCTCTCTGCCGGAACTCGTTACTGCGATCACCGCTCTTATCAAAGGTCACGGCGCGCTTTCTCTGGGCAACATCATCGGTGCAAACATCTTCAACCTCGTTCTCGTTTCCGGTGCGGCTGTTTCCATCTCCCCGTTCGTTATTCCGGAAGGCAGCAAGCTGTTCGGCTACAACACCTCGCAGCTGTTTGAGATTCCGCTGATGATCGGCGTTATGGCACTGATGACACTTCCGGCACTGTTCAAAGGCAAGCTGAGCCGTTGGCAGGGTGTTACCCTTCTGACCATCTACAGTGCTTTCGTCCTCCTGCAAGTTCTGATCGCACTCAAACTCATCTGAGTTTGAACCGCTCTTTCTGACATACTTCTTTCCCGCCCGTCTGTCCACCGAGCCAATGGTGAATAGGCGGGCGGGATTTTTTTTACTAAATCGAAATATATAAAATATTTCAAACATTTTTCAAACTAACTCTTTACAACTAAGTTTGAATGTGCTATAATGGCATCATACTAAGAAGTCAGGAGTGTACATCGATGGAAATGGAATTCAAAACGATGCCGAAGGCAGGCAGCGTGGATATCAAAGCCACGATCGCAAATCTGCAGGAAATCGCGGCCTCCAAGCACCCGGATCTGCTCGCAAAGATGAACGAAATCTCCGGCATGCTCAAAACGTACGACCTGCTCGGCGATAAGGCGATTTTGGAGATGATCATCGCGGAACTCGGGAAGATCCTGCAGGAGCAGCTGACCGGTTCGATCGCCGTTCCGGCTGCGATACCGCCCAGATACAGTCTCCCGAAAAAC
Organism: Oscillospiraceae bacterium; assembly: GCA_045133675.1. Classification (GTDB taxonomy): domain Bacteria; phylum Bacillota; class Clostridia; order Oscillospirales; family Ruminococcaceae; genus Paludihabitans. The sequence continues at coordinate 1,880 of JBGUUS010000162.1, forward strand.
TGGGAGACCTGCATCGGTGATTTCGTAGAGTATCTGGAAGGCGTACGCAAGCTTTCACCGGCGAGTGTCCGCATTTACCGCGCGGCGGTAAAAAAACTTCTCGGTTACCGGGAAATCGGCGAGATCAATCTGCACGCACTGCTGGAAAAAGCCTATGCCGTTCTTTTGGAATACACCGAAAATGAGGACCGCGATTTTAAATGGCAAAACCGCAACAACATCTCCGCACTTCGCGTATTTATCGACTTTCTGCAGGGTATCCTGCGCAATATTCAATAAGAGGTGGCAGCAGCTATGACGAAAAACGAATTTTTGAACGCATACAGAACCTTCGCGCTCGATGCCGGATTCTCTGCGCATTCGACGGCGCAGTACGTAAGCTACCTCAATAACACCTGCCAAAAGCTTCCCGGTGTCACCGATCATCTCGATTATATTGCGGCAAGCGCCGATCCGGACGTACAGGCTGTATACGCCGAGCAGATGAACGCCGCGATCACACTCGCACTCAAAACCAACACCGCCGCGGTCACCCGCAAACGGCTCCACGATTATAAAAGCGCCGTCAACCTGCTCGTCGCTTTTCTCGCCGGTCAGGCATGGGTGAAATCGAAAGGCGCAGTCGCACTGCCGACACTTACGAGTGTCAGCGAATACTCGCGAAACGACCTTCGCAAAATCTTCCTCAGCCGCTTAAAAACGCAGGACCGCATGAGTTATTCCTACGGCGTATTTGCCGCGCGTGTCCTCTGCAAGATTGCAACCAAACACAAGGTTAAACTCTTCAACAAGGCGGTTGACGAGGCGAAATTCCTCTATGCCCCGGACAAAAATTCGTTTTTCCGCCTCAAAGAGATCGACAAACTCACGATCGCAACCGACGGCCACGCCTATATCGAACGGAAAGGCAAGACGTATCCTGTCTACACAGAGACGTATCAGAAAGGCAATGCGGTCGCTTTCGAAATCGCCAATGT
>JBGUUS010000163.1:0-25975 GCA_045133675.1 Oscillospiraceae bacterium
TCCGGACGGAAAATTCCGATTTATCGTAAACGGAAAGCCGGTCTATGCGTTGGGCACGAACTGGGTGCCGACGGACGTCTTTCCGTCACGCCACGATGAATACACTCTGCGCGGCATCGAACTGATCGACGATATCGGCTGTAATATGGTTCGCTGCTGGGGCGGAAACGCATATCCGGGTGATCTTTTCTATGAGGAATGCGACCGCCGCGGCATTATGGTATGGCAGGATTTTGCGATGGGCTGCGCGACGTATCCGCGCGACGAACGCTTCCAGCGTCTTTTGCGCGAAGAGGCAACGTCCGTCGTTCGCCGCCTTCGTAACCATGCGTCGATCGTGCTCTGGGCCGGCGATAATGAATGTGACGCGATGACCGTATACCATCCGCAGTTCGGCGGCGAAAATCCGGAGGATAACATCCTCACGCGTAAGGTGCTCAAAGAGGTTGTGCAGCAGGAGGACGGCTTCCGTCCGTATCTGCCGAGCTCGCCGTATCTGACCGAACCGGCAGGCATTGGCGTTTTGCCGGCAGAAGAGCATCTCTGGGGCCCGCGCGATTGGTTCAAGAGTAAATATTACAGCACACCGATCTGCCATTTCGCATCGGAGACGGGCTATCACGGCTGTCCTTCGCCGGAAAGTTTGCGCAAGTTCATGCACGAAGAGAATATCACAAATCGCGGCGACGCCAAGCTGTGCAGTGATCCGGAGTGGCTCGTGCATGCATCGAGCCCGGAAGCGACGGTTGAATCGGTTTACGCATACCGCATACCGCTGATGGCGAAACAGGTTGATCGCCTGTTCGGCAGTGCTCTGCCGACGATCGAAGGTTTCGCAAAACAGAGCCAGATTTCGCAGGGCGAGGCCGTCAAATATTTCATCGAGCGCTTCCGCATCCGCAAGTGGTATACCGGCGGTCTGCTCTGGTGGAATATGATCGACGGATGGCCGCAGGTTTCGGATGCGATTGTGGATTGGTACGGTGTCAAAAAGCTCGCGTATCACTATATCAAGCGCGCACAGCAGCCGTTTTGTATGATGATCGACGAGCCGGACGAGAACGGCATGCTCATACTCTGTGCGGCGAATGACGGTACGGCCGACCAAACGGTTTCCTATACCGTAACGAATGTGCTGACAGAAGAAACGGTGCTGGCGGGTGAATGCACAGTCAAAGGTGATACGACGGCGCGTATCGCCGGTTTTGCCGAAAAAGCTGGATACTATCGTATCGAATGGAACGGCGGTGTTTCGGGAGAAAACCACTATATCGCGCGGATGGGTGAAGGATTGAGCACCGCGGACTATTTCGCGTTTATGCAGAAGACAGGCTTCGATAAAGAATTCGAAGGATTTTGATCCAAAACAAAAGAGCGTCGGAAAAATCCGACGCTCTTTTTGCGCATGATAGAATCAATAGAGGAAGATATCCTGCAGACGGAGTTTTTGAATCAGTTCAACGGAAAAGCTTTCGCCGCGCTTGTCGAGCGAATACAGCTCAAAGGAATCGAGCGTTTCGCCGAGGAACATATAATCTTCGTCACCCACAACATAGCCCTGTACGCAGAAATCAACCGGAACGGATTTGACGAGGTTCCAGTTTTCGTCATAGAAACGGATCTCCTGGTTGGTACGGAAGAAATCCGACGGGTTGGTGATCAGATCAAGGTAAGAGACGATCCAGTATTTGCCGTCCCACGAGAGGTATTCGGTCATTCCCTCGCCGCGGTCTTTCAGTTCGATCAGCGGTTCGATTTCGCCGGTTTCGGGGTGATATGTATAATACGCGCGGTCAAAGGCCTCGTTTCTGACGAGTTCCGGCGATGCATACGCCAGCAGAAAACCGTCCTTCGCCGGATACTCCACCATCGTGAGCGAACCCGGTTCCGCATCCGGGAAAACGATCTCCGTCTGTTCGAGCGTTTCCAGATTGATATCAAACAGCTTCATGCTGATCTGTGAGCCGGAACCCGGCAGAACGTAACCGACGTAGCAGTGGTCGCCGTAGAGGAGCGGCTGCTGCGAAAAGCCCATGGAGACTGCGCGGAAAATCAGCTCCGGCGTCAGACTCTTTTCTTTCAGCTCGTTCATGGCAACGCGTTCCACGGTGAAGTTCGCTTTCGAATAGTCGAAATAGATCATATAGAGATAACCGCGGTGAATCATATACTGCGGCAGACTGTCGGCTTCATACGGCAGCTGACAGAGCTTTTCGCGCGCACCGTCGGTCGGATTGATTTCGTATAAGCAGGCGTGATACCGGCGGTCGTAACTGGTGTAAAACTCTTCGTTTATCACTGCATAGAGCTTTCCTTCGTAATATTGCAGCAGGCTGTGTTTGCTGCGCGGATAATAAGCGGCACAGTACGGGTCCCAGTGGCGGCATTCCGGACGGTGGCAGGCAAGAACGCTCACCTTCGTCTCTTTATCGTAAAAATAGAGATAACCGCCGGCGAAGAAATAATAGCCATCCTCGGTCGGTGCGATTTTGGCAATACCCATACCGCCGGCAAACGACGCCGGGAAATCGGTTCCGAACTGATAGCTGTCTTCCGGAAGATTGGCATAATCGGCGGGCGATTTCATCGAATCGCATCCGGAGAACGCAAGAAGAATGAAGATGCTCAGGAAGAACAAAAATACTCTTTTCATAAAGACCTCCTGTGTAAAAAAAACGGAGAGCCGTTTTCGGCTCTCCGTTTCAGCTAACTGTTAGTGGCGTGTTTCGAGGTGGATACCTCTGATATCGTGGCCGCCGTACGCGAGTTTGCCGGTATAAGAATTGGAAACCGAAACAGTAACACGAATCTGTATACCCTTCTTGACAATTTCATTATATGCCCGTATATATTATTTGTCAAGCGTGTTTCAAAAAAAAGTTGCTTTTTATGCGTAATTATGTTATATTTAAGATGAAAAGGAGGTATATTTTATGAAAAAAGCACTCGTTGCATTGCTATGTGTCCTGTTTCTCTGTTCAACCACTGCTTTAGCGGAAGAAACCGCACCGAAAGATGCGCGATACCCATATGAATATCTCGGAATGACGTTTGGCGAATTAAAATCGCTTTTAGGCGAAGATTATTCGATACATGAAAGCGTTGAATGCATTGTCGGTCCGACCGTTTGGTACAAAGACGGCAGAACGCCGTATCTTTTCTCTTTTGAAGGCGTTTTTGATGCCAACGACGTGCAGGATGACGATGTAATCAGCGAAGTTTTTGTGGAAGGAAATACAACGGATATCTGTGAAGGCATTTACGGTGAAGAATCGATCAATGTACTGAGTCGCCTCTATACAGTGGGCGGATACCGCGCACATAAACCCAACACACCCGAGGATATTTATATCTGGTTTACCGATACACACGACGTCGGAGAGAGTTATGCGATCCGTATTAAAGATCTGAATATCAAAATATGGTTTTACTATTTCACGATGAATCCGATCGGTGATCTTGACCGATGGGCACCTCCCGTGTATGTATCTGTTTGTTCGATTCCGGAAGGAGAAGATAGCGTCTGGCATAATGAAAAAGTATCTATAGAACCTGGATGGGAGGAACATCCCGTCTCCGGAGAATTAGCTTGGCGCGTTACGGATGAGGATGGATTTGTTGAATATTTCACTAAAGATCCCGAAACGGGCGAACTAACCCCGTATGAAATATCGAATGAGGCTTTTGATGAATATCTTAAACGAAGCAAGCGCAGAATATGGGAGTTTTGCAGAAAAAAGTATCATCGGCGCAACCGGTATTTTGACCGCGTCCGATAAAGAGAGAAAAACGAAAGAGCGTCGGAAAATCCGACGCTCTTTTTGCCTATTGTCGCCTGTTTACCATTCCACTTCGATAACGATCGGTTCGAGCGGATAGTCGTCGCCGTTGATGCCGAAAATCGAAGCAAACGGGCCGCCGGCTTTGCCGGTCTCAAATACCATGGCGTCCGGCAGCGTTTCAAAGCGGATGCCGAGCGCTTCGCCGCTGTTTAACAGGCGCGCAGATTTCGGAACCGGTGTGCCGTCAAAGAAATTGATCGCCGAGGTGGAGATACCTTTGTAGAAATGGAAGTACGTCTTGCCGTCTTTGCGGTTGGTTACGTACGGGTCGTATGCGTTGATCTGATAGGAACGGGTGTCGGCTTCGTTGCCTTCCAGCACACCGCCGAGTTTTGTATACCAGCTGCCGACCTTGCGGATGAGCTCCGCCGATTTCTCCGGGATAACGCCCGTGGCATCCGGACCGACGTTCAGCACGTAGCTGCCGCCCATTGCCATAACCTTGTCGACCGAGGACATCAGAAAACGCGCGGAGTAATAGTCCTCGTTCGGGCGGTAACCCCAGCTCTGTTCACCGACGGACTGGCAAGCCTCCGCCATGATATCAAAGCGCTCGCCGTCCGGAACCTCGCGCTCCGGCGTGCGGAAGTCGCCTTCGTCACGGCCGCGGTTGTTGATGATGATGCCCGGCTGCAGCTCGCGGACGAGTTCGTTGAAGCTCGGATCGTAGTAGCGCGGCGGGATATCCCAGAAGAACGCAAAGATCGGACCGTAGTTGGTCAGAAGCTCGCGAACCTGATTTTTGACGAATTCGCCGTATTTCTCGTGGTTGTCCGGCTGATACGGTTTCGCCTTCCACTGGTGCGTGGAGAGCGGGTTGTTGCCGTTTTCGTGGTTCCAGTCCGGGTTCGAGTAATAAAGCGAAAGACCGAGACCGTGCTTGTGGCACGCATCCGCAAGCATCCTGAGGACGTCTTTTCCGTATGGCGTATTCATGATGTTGTAGTCGGTGTATTTCGTATCCCACATGCAGAAGCCGTCGTGGTGCTTCGTGGTAAAGCAGATGTATTGCATACCGGCTTCTTTTGCAAGCAGTACCCATTTTTCCGGATCGTATTCCGTCGGGTTAAAGCGGTACATTGCCGACTCGTATTCCTCGCGCGGCATATCGTTGCGTGCAAAAACCTGTTCCTGCACACCGAACAGAGAATAAAAACCCCAGTGAATAAACATGCCGAATTTGTTTTGCATAAAATAGCCTCCTTATGCCAGCGGTTCTTTTTTAGCCGGTTTTGCCTTCTTTTCCGCTTCGTTTGCGGTGATATCCTCCGGACGGATGACACGCTCTTTCAAAACGATCGCGGTGCGTGCCGGGATATAGAGCTCGACATAGTCCTTGCCGTCGAATCTCTTGGTCGAATACGTCATGGCCTTCGTCTGGCCGAAGCCGCCGTATTTCGGATCGTCGGTGGAGAGAACCACTTTGTACTCACCCGGCTGATGGACCGGAACGAGCACGTCAGTCAGCGATTTGGACGGATGGAAGTTGAACACAAAGAGCAGACCGCTGCGGTAGAACGCGAGCATCTTCTCCGGCTGTTTGTTGAGCAGAAGGTCGCCCATCTGCTGATTGAACAGTTTGTTCTCCTGCGCGAGTTTGATCATATCCTCGTCAAATTCGCCGAGCCACTGATATTTGAGATAGCCGTTTTCGCGGAGGCTCCACTGACGGCGGCAGTAATGGAAGCTCCAGCCGTTGCCCTCACGCGGGAAGTCGATCCATTCCGGATGACCGAATTCGTTGCCCATAAAGTTCAGATATGCTTCACCGCCGCCGCCAAGCGTGAACAGGCGGATCATCTTGTGCAGTGCGATTGCGCGGTCGATGACCGGTGTATGGGTCGCTTTGTCCATATCGGTGTACATTGCCGCATCGGCAAGACGGAAGATCATCGTCTTATCGCCGACGAGTGCCTGGTCGTGTGATTCCACGTATGCGACGGTCTTTTCGCCCGGACGGCGCAGACACATATCGCACCACATTTTGAAGATATCCCACTGGTCATCGCTCATCGTTTTGACCGCTTTGATCCACATATCCGGCAGACCCATGCCCAGGCGGTAATCGAAGCCGCAGCCGCCGTCTTCGATCGGCAGAGCCATGCCCGGCATACCGGACATATCCTCGGCGATGGTGATTGCGTTCGGGTTGACCTCGCGGATCAGCTCGTTGGCAAGCTGGAGGTAGGTAATCGCTTCGGTATGCGTGTTATAGGAGAAGTATTTGTCGTTTGTATTAAAATCGGTGCCGAGACCGTGGTCATGGTACAGCATCGAGGTGACACCGTCGAAACGGAAGCCGTCGAAATGGTATTCTTCCAACCAGAATTTGAGGTTCGAGAGAAGGAAGTGCAGAACACCGGTTTTGCCGTAATCGAAGCACTTGGTGCCCCAGGCCGGATGTTCGCCTTTGTTGCCGTCGTGGAAGAACTGCCACGTGGTACCGTCGAACATATTGATGCCTTCGGCGGTGTTTTTAACGGCGTGCGAATGGACAACGTCCAGCAGAACGCGGATGCCCATTTCGTGCGCTTTGTTTACAAGATATTTGAGATCCTCCGGTTTTCCGAACCAGCTCGAAGCGGCATAGAAGTTCGAGACCTGATAGCCGAACGAACCGTAATACGGATGCTCCATGATCGCCATGAGCTGAATGGTGGTATAGCCGGCTTTTTTGATGATCGGCAGCGTGATATCGGCGAATTCGCGATACGTACCGACTCTGCCCTCTTCCTGTGCCATACCGACGTGTGCTTCATAGATATAGAGGTTTTTGTCACCTTTAAAGTTTTTGTCCGTCCATTTGAACGTGTTGCTGTCGTCTATAACTTCGGCAACAAATGCGTTGGAGCCTTTTTCCTGTACCACACGTTTGGCGTAAAGCGGCAGGTGTTCGGTGCGGGTATAGTTTGCATCGACAACGGTTTTGACCTTACAGCCATCCCAAAGTGCATCGTCGCCTTCGAGATAGAGCTCCCAGTCGCCGTTGCCGAGCGGTTTTAACGGATGACTCGTTTTATCCCAGTTGTTGAATTCACCTTCGAGATAGAGCTGATATGCGCTCGGCGCCCACTCGCGGTAATACCAACCGCCTTTTACGTGGTGGAAGCCATAGTAACGGTGTGCGTTGGCAAAGTCAATGAGCTTGCCGCCCTTCGGCATGAGATGCGTTTTGGTTGCACGGTAGAGAAACATACGCAGGTCGATATCGCCGGCAAACGCTTTAAGCTGCGGGTTCAGTTCCATAATACGATACATAAAAAGCCCTCCGATCTGATTTTCGGTATGATACCTTATTTTTTATTATATCATAAAAAACCGAAAGCAACAGCTATTTACGTGAACTTTTCCGGCTTTTTTGAAGCGCCGGCGGTTTTGCGCACGATATGCACACAGATGCACAGCAGCATTGTGATCAGCATACATGGCAGCGTGCTGCCGAGAAAGAAATCGCACCGCATCAAAAGGCGGTAGACAGTAAAACCGATCGCCCAGACCGCAAGATTGGAAACGCAGAAGCGCTTTTGGCTGTGCTCGGTTTTGATAAGAAAGGCATCTGCAATCTGCACCGCGATCATCGGCGCAAACACCGAACCGATCAGATAGAGAAAATCGGTGATGTCGGTAATCGGGAAAAATACGGCGCAGACCGTTCCGATCACCGCCGTGATGACGGCGATCCATTTGGCATTCGCTTTCACTGAAACAGCTTCTGCGGAAACACCGGCGGACCATGCATCAAGGAAGGTGGTGGTAACGGTCGAGAAAACGATGATCAGAAGACCGATTATACCCAGACCGGCGGATAAGAGGATCTGTGCGATATCGGCACCGCCGGTGAAGAGAACGGCCGCCATGCCGATGAGATACATCCAACTGCTGATCACGCTGTATGTAACGGCGCTGACCGCAGTGGACCGAACCGGTTTTGCGGCTTCACGCGTATAGTCACTGATAAGCGGCAGCCAGGAAAGCGGCATCGCAACCGAGAGTTCCAGCGCGGCACCGAAAGACATGGATTCTTCCGAAGAGAAGACGATATCGCCGCCTCTTTGGAACAGAACAAAGCACAGCACGACCGAAAGCACAAAGAGCGCCGTCATTGCGGCGGTGTTGAGCCAGCCGAGACTGCGGATGCCGATCAGGATCCACAGCAGGATGAGCGCGCCGATCACAAGTGCCCAAAGCCAGATTCCCGCAGAGAAAATGCCGTTGGCGGCGATCGCGCCGTCATAGATCATAATAGCGGTCCATCCGACGAGCTGGAGGATGTTTAACACGGAAAACAGCAGACTGCCGCTTTTTCCAAAACTGGATTTTACGGTTTCCATTGCGCTTTTGCGCATTTTTGCGCCGAGCATACCCGCCAAAAAGAGCAGAACACAGCCGATTGCGTGGCCGAGCAAAATAGCAAGAAGGCCTTTTTCAAAGCCGAGCGGCGCAAGGCTTGCGCCGGTAAGAATTTCGGCAATGGAGACAGCGGCGCCGAACCAGATCAGTCCGTTTTCGAATAAAGAAGTGCGTTTTGTTTCCATTATGTTCTCACTCCTTCCATCCTGCGGTATGGTCGAGCGGACCACTGCCTTTTCCAAGGTTAAGACCGGCCTTTAAACAGCGGGAAAGATATGCTTTGGCGTCGGAAATGCTGTCGGCAAGCGATTTTCCGCGCGCCAATCCGCAGGCGATCGCGCTCGAAAGGGTGCATCCGGTACCGTGGGTGTTCGGGTTGTCGATCCGTTCGCCCGAAAACCACTGTACCGCGCCGTCTTTGTGGATCAGGCAGTCGTTTGCGTCCTCGATCCGGTGACCGCCTTTGATCAGGACGTTTACGCCGAAACGCTCGGCAAGGAGCAGACCGACGGTTTCCATATCTTTGGCCGAACGGATCGGCTGTCCGGACAGTGCTTCCGCCTCCGGGATATTCGGTGTGATCAGTGTTGCCAGCGGAAGCAGATCGGTTTGCAGTGCATTTGCCGCGCCGCTTTGCAGGAGTGCACTGCCGCTGGTTGCTACCATAACCGGATCAACAACAATGAACTTTGGGCGGTACTGCAGCAGCTTTTCGGCAATCACGCGGATGAGCGCATCGTTTGCTACCATTCCGATTTTAACTGCATCCGGGAAAATATCGGAAAACACGGCATCGAGCTGTGCGGCGGCAAAATCGGGTGTGGACTCCAAAACGGAAAAAACGCCCGTTGTGTTTTGTGCGGTAAGTGCGGTGATGACGCTCATACCGTAAAGCCGGTGCGCAGCGATGGTTTTAAGATCGGCCTGAATACCTGCGCCGCCGCTTGAATCGGAACCGGCGATGGTCAATACGGTTTTCATACGGATTCCTTTCTGCCTTCCAAAGCAAGAAAGGCGCGTTTCATCTTTTCTGCTTCTTCCTTCGCGTTTGCTGCGCGCATCAGTGCGGAAACGGCACAGATGCCGGAGATGCCGCTTCTGTTCAATACACCGAGATTTCCGGCGTTCAGTCCGCCGATGGCACAAACCGGGATTTCAACGGCATCGGTGATCGCTTTGAGCGTTTCAACCGGCGTCAGCACCGTTTTGACTTTGGTGCTTGTCGGATAGATCGCGCCGACACCGAGATAGTCCGCGCCCTGACTTTGCGCTTCAAGTGCCTGCGAAACGGTTTTTGCTGTGGCACCGACGATTTTATCCGGGCCGAACAGCCGTCTCGCTTCGCGGATCGGCAGGTCTTCCTGACCGAGATGTACACCTTCGGCGCCGACTGCCATTGCGATATCGAGGCGGTCGTCAATAATAAGCGGAATGCCGTATTTTTGTGTCAGGCGGTGCAGCTTTTCGGCAAGAGCAAGGTATGCCCGTGCGCTACAGTCCTTTTCGCGAAGCTGTACCAGTGTCATACCACCCTGCAGCGCGGATTCGACCTGTGCGAGAAATTCCTCTTCACCAAATCCGGTGCTGTCGGTGATCAGATAGAGAGTTGGATCAAAATACAAGAGTCTCTTCCTCCGTTTTCAATAATTCTGTGAGCGTTTCATCTTTGAGGGTAGAGAGCGCGTCCATGAGGCGAATGAAAAAACTGCCGCTGCCTTCTTCGGTTTCGGCGAGTTCGCCGCAGATACCGAGAACCGCGCAGGAGACAACAGCGGCTTCAAGCGGAGATGCCGCCGCGGTAAACGCTGCGCAGAGTGCACCGAGCATACAGCCGGTGCCGGTGACTGAGGCGAGCTGTGCGGTACCGTTTGTTATACGGAAGATCCGCTCACCGTCGGTTACGATATCACATTTTCCGCTTGCCAAGACCGTGGTGCGGTACTGTCTTGCCAGTGAAACTGCCGCTGAAACGGCATTTTCTTCCGAAAGAGAGCTGTCGGCATCAACACCGGAGGATCGGAACGTGCGGTCATAAAGAGCGGCAAGTTCGGCATAATTGCCTTTGATTACCGCCGGATTGACCGCTTGCAGAAGCGTATCCGCATAATCACGGCGCAGTGATGAACAGGCGATTCCGACAAGATCGAGTGTTGCGGGAACGCCGTGCTTCTGCGCCGCTTTTGCGGCAAGCAGCATCGATTCCATACGGACATCCGTGATATTTCCGAGATTGAGCAAAAGTGCACCTGCGGTTTCGGTGATCTCTGCGACCTCTTTCGGATGTTCGGCCATCATCGGACGGGCACCGATGGCAAGAAGCGCATTTGCACTCTGCGTAATAGCGATCGGATTTGTGATACAGTGGATCAGCGGCTGTGTTTTCCGCACAGTCTCACAGATTCCGTTGAAAACTTCTGCATTCACGGCGTTTTCTCCTTCCGATGAACGATGTAATAGATCAGCGCCAGAACCACGGCGATGACCGGTGTGCCGTAGATCAGGAACGGCCAGAACGGTGCCTCAGGCAGGAGCAGGTCGGAGAGGATACTGCATACGACAAAGCTTACACCGCCGAGCGCGGCAACAGCCAGCGCGTTGGAGACGGCACTGTACTGTTCATTGTACGCTTTTGTACCGAGCGACCGCTGCAGCTTTGCAAGCATGCCGTTTGCGGTGAGTTTTTTGAGGAACAAAAACGCAATCGCACCGCCGATCAGCGTGCCGCAGGTGAAGGACGGAATGTAGAACAGCCAGCTTAATCCTTCTTTACCCCATAAAAAGGTCATAACCGGGTAAGAAACGATTGCGCCGATCAGGCCGGTTCCGATGATCTCACCGCCAACGGCGGCGAAGAGTTTTCCTTTGGCAAGACGGTAGCATACGCCCGATAAAAAGGCGCCGAATATCGCACCGGTCAGCGCGATCGGCGGAATGCCCATTGTGAGCATCCGGATAATGCCGATCATGGTTGCGCAGATCAGCGAATACCACGGACCGAGAAATACGGAACAGACGATATTGATAAAATGCGCCATCGGGCACATACCCTCCACACGCAAAAGCGGCGAAATCACGACACCAAGCGCGATAAAAAAGGCGAGCAGGATCATTTTGAGAATTTTGTTTTTCATATTGGTTTCCCCATTTCGTAATCAATACGAAGCGGCTGCTTCGTTCGGTCGATGCTCAAAAGCATCCTCTCACTCCGAAACACGGATTCCCTCGCAAATAATAAGCGATACTGCGGCGCTCCCCGCCGTATCGGTAAAAAAACCTCCTTCCGTTTTTGCTCTGTGCCAAATAAAAAAGACACAGGCGGTGTCATTCACCATCTGTGTCTGCCTTTTATAAAACGAAACGGGGCATACCCTTTGGTATGCCCCGTAATAAAAGCGAACTTACAAACTTCCTACGCCGGCATGATCCGTTTCAGGTGAAAAGGGTCGCGGCTGTGCCGCCTCTCAGTGCCGCCCTGAAAACCATCCGGGCGTACTCCCCTGTTTGACGGCTTTATCATACACCCGTTGCTGCGAAATGTCAAGCACCGGACGGAAATAAAAGGTTACATTTTGTAATATTTTGGCGAAAAAAGCTTGCTTTTTCGAATGGCGTATGGTATACTTCTAATTGTTACAAATTGTAACCTTTTGCGTTTGGGAGATTGGGGGATCAAACAAATGAAACAACGCTTGGGAAAAAGAAGAAGGAACGGGCTCTCAATTCTGAATGCTGCGCTCTGGGTGCTCGTCGCGGTTTTGCTGGCCGTGCTGGGTGTTTTGATGTTTATGCTGTTCGGCGGAACCGGTACACCGGCAAAAAAGGATCCGTTGAAAGTACCGTACATCAACACGGACGGAAAACTCGTCGTATGTCTGGATGCAGGACATGGGTTTAAGGATCCGGGAACGTATACGAAGCATCTGATCGGATACGAAAAGGATGTGACGATGTCGATTGTCGGCTATCTCAAAGAGGAGTTGGAAGCGCGCGGTGCAACGGTCATACTGACACACGACGGCAAAACGTTTCCGAAAGCCCAGGAGATCGAAGGTCTGGCCGAAAACTACGGGATCGAAGTGGAAGAAGGATGGCTTGTGGATAACGACGTGTTTTCCGCGGCGGAACGCGGCGTGTATCTTGCGGCACTCGAGAAAAAAGAGCCGATCGATCTGTTCGTATCCATCCACATCAACAGCATCAAAGGCCACCCGGAAGTGAGCCGGTATGAGTTTTACTATTACGAAGGAAACGTCTACACTGGGAAGCTCGAGGAGTTCTGCGAATCACTGGAAGCTTCTCTCGACAACGAGGCAATCTGGAAAGCGAAACCGTATGAGGATGCATATTTCGTAACGAAGCGTTCGGAATGTCCGGCGATTCTGATCGAATCGGGTTATGCCACAAACAAAGAGTGGTGCCAAAACTTAAATTCCGAAGTATGGCGCAAAGAATACGCCCGTGTTCTGGCCGAAGTTATTGTGGGAGAGTTTTCATAAAGCGGCCAAAAAAGAAAAAGCAGTCCGAAAGGACTGCTTTTTCTGTATACAGATGAGAATCAGGCAAACCAGCGAACGCCTTCGATGCCTTTGATGCCGAGACCCGGCTCGTCCGAAACGGTGATGAGCTGTTCGTTGAACGTTGCACCGCCGATAACCGGATCTTCGCTGCAGAGGACCGGACCGTCGAGGTCGATTTTGGTGATGATCTGTTTGGCGCAAGCCAGATGAACCGCCGCATTGACGCTGACTTTTGCCTCCAGCATACAGCCGATCATGCATTCCACACCGTATACCTCAGCCGCCGAAGCGATCTTCAGTGCGTTATAGATGCCGCCGCATTTCATCAGCTTGATATTGACGAGATCGGCTGCGCGGGTCTGCATGATGGTGAGTGCATCCTCCGGCGAGAAAACGCTTTCGTCCGCAAGAACCGGAACGTAGGAACGTTCGGTGACATAGCGCAGACCGTCGATATCATGCGCTTTGACCGGCTGTTCAACGAATTCGATATCGAGCCCTTTTTCCTGCATCTGATTGAGCAGGCGGACTGCCTGTTTCGGTTCCCAACCCTGGTTGGCATCGATGCGGATCAGCGTATCTTTTCCGACAGCTTCACGGACAGCAGCAAGACGCGCGACATCGAGCGCCGGATTGGAACCAACCTTGATTTTCAGCGCATCATAGCCGCGTTCGATTGCATTGATCGCATCGCGTGCCATTTCCTCCGGATCGTTTACACTGATGGTGATATCGGTGACAAGCGTTTTGCGGCTTCCGCCGAGCATTTTATAAACCGGGATGTTGTAAAGCTGACCGTAGAGATCCCAAAGTGCCATATCCACAGCGGCTTTGGCGCTTGTGTTTTTTACGATACACTTCTGAACGGCTTTCATCAGATCCTCAAAATCGTCAACGTCGCGGCCGACGATCGTTTTGATGATATGATCGTTGAGCGCACCGAGGATCGAACCGGTGGTATCGCCGGTAACAGCACCGGTCGGCGGTGCTTCGCCGTAGCCGATATGTCCGGTGTCGGTGTGGATCGCAACGATGATATCCTCCACGCTGTTTACAGTGCGGAGTGCGGTTTTAAACGGAACACGCAGCGGAACGGAGACGGTTCCGAGCTGTACGTTTGTGATTTTCATGGATATCGCCTCTTATTTCAAAAATGCATGCTGTGCTGCACGGAAACGAGCCGTAGCCGGCAGGTAGCGTTCGCCGTCTTTATCGGTGAGCAGGAGTGCGTCGTTTTCGATTGCGACAGTGACGAGTTTTTCTTCGCCCGGGTTGAGTGCTACGCGCTCAAAGCCGACGAGTTTGCAGTTCGGGGTGATATAGCGCTCGCGGTCGAAGGTTGCATAGATCTGAACGACTTCTTCGCCGAAAACGTCGCCGGTGTTTTTAACCGGAACGGTAACGGTGAGGTTGCCGTTTTCGATGCTGCCGGAAACAACTTCGCTGCCGAAGGAGAAGGTCGTATAGGACAGACCATAGCCGAACGGATACAGCGGTTCTTCTTTGATATAGCGGTAGGTGCGGCCTTCCATGCAGTAATCGTCGAATGCCGGAAGATCTTTAACGGATTTGTAGAAGGTAACCGGCGTTTTGCCGCTCGGATTGCGCACACCGAAGATGAGATCGGCCAGCGCGTCGCCGCCCATTGCACCCGGATACCAGGCAAAGAGGCTTGCGTCAACTTTTTCGTCAACTTCCGTCATTGTCATAGCGCCGCCGGAGAAGGTGACGAGAACGATCGGTTTACCGAGCTCTTTTACGCGGTCGATCAGCTCGTTCTGAAGACCCGGGAAGAGCAGGGTCGGTTTATCGCCTGCGCCGTATTCGTTGTTTGCGTCGCCTTCTTCGCCTTCAATGGACGGGTCGATGCCCATGCACATAATAACGACATCGGCAGCTTCCGCAACGGTGAGTGCTTCTGCGAAGTTATCGCGCGGGCCTGCACAGCTTTCGTCCGTCAGCTTGAACAGCGGACAGCCGGCAGCGTACAGAATACGGGTATCGTCGCCGCAGACGCGTCTTAAACCGTCGGTGATAAAGCGGTAGTTGCCGGAACGGCCGTTGTAGTTGCCTTCGAGCGCGCGGATGCTCTGTGCGTTCGGACCGATAACAGCGATCGTCTTGGTGGTCTCTTTGCTGAGCGGGAGAATGCCGTTGTTTTTGAGCATAACGATCGAACGGACAGCTGCTTCATAGGAGAGGTTGCGGTGTTCATCGCATTCAACGAGCGTGTAATCGGTTTCTTCGTTGTATTTGCAGGTCGGGTCGAACATACCGAGCTTATAGCGGGTAGCCATATTGTAGATAACAGCGCGGTCGATATCTTCCTCGGTTACTTTTCCTTCGTAGTATGCCTGCAGAACGTGCAGGTAGACGTTGCCGCAGTTTAAGTTGCAGCCGGCTTTCAGCGCGAGTGCCGCCGACTCGATTGCGGTGTGCGTAACGAGGCAGAACATATGCATATCAGCGAGTGCGCCGCAGTCGGAAACGAAATAGCCGTTGAAGCCCCAGCCGCGGAGCTGATCGATCAGTTCTTTGTGTGCACAGGACGGAATGCCGTTGATCATATTGTACGCACCCATAACGGACTGTACATTTGCTTTTTCAACGCACCATTTGAATGCCGGGAGATAGGTGTCGTTCAAATCAAAGTCGGAAACGACGCTGTCAAAGCCGTGGCGGCCGCCTTCCGGACCGGAGTGAACAGCAAAGTGTTTTGCGCAGGCGGTTGCGCGCATATAGCGGTCGTCTTCGCCTTCCTGCAGCGCTTTGATGTAGTTTTCGCCGCAAACGGAGGTCAGATACGGGTCCTCGCCGTACGTCTCCTGGCCGCGGCCCCAGCGCGGGTCACGGTAGATGTTGATGTTCGGGCTCCAGAAGGTCAGACCTTTGTAGATGGTGTGGTCGCCTTTTTTCTGTGCCGCGTTGTATTTGATGCGACCTTCCAGCGCGGTGATACGACCGACGGTGCGCAGCGTTTCTTTATCAAACGTTGCGGCAAGACCGATCGCCTGCGGAAATACGGTTGCGATGCCGGCGCGCGCAACGCCGTGCAGACCTTCGTTCCACCAGTGGTAGGACGGAATGCCGAGACGCTCGATCGCCGGTGCATCCGAGCAGAGCTGGCTCGTCTTTTCCTCGACGGTCATTTTGGAAACAAGCTCTTTGGCTTTTTCCAGATAGATGTTGTTATAGATTTTGTCCATTTATAAGTCTCCTTTGTATTGGGATTGAATTATTGAATGGCGATCAGACTGTTTATACTGGAACCGGTGTGTGAGAAACCGCAGGTGTTGCATACACCGGTTTTAGGATAACAGGCAGTATCCAGGATGATATTGCAGGTAACGCAGAATCGGGAACAACACTTTTTTCATCGTCATTCTCCTTCCTGCGAAACATCAGATGATGTTCGGGCTGGCGATCAGCGTCCACGTGTTGCAGTGCGTGCTGAGAACGTCTTCGGAATTTTCTTCGCGGCAGTCGGCCGGGATACGCTCGATTTCCAGCTCGGCGATCGCTTCGATCGCGCCGTCAGCATACGCGCGGAGCGTGCGCTGGGTATTGAGCAAACGCTGTTTCAAACCGCCGATGCGCAGATCCTGTACGTCGAAACCGCCCGAACGGCTCTCTTTATACCACTGTGCGCGGAACGCTTCGTAGAATACTTCGATGCGGGCAAGCAGTTCCGGGATGATGTCGTCTGCGATTGCGCGGAGCGTCGCTTTGTCGTTTGCGTCGTACGCTTTTTTCATATTCACGCCGAGCGTAGATTTGAGTTCGAGAACGGAGCAGGTTTTCGCGAGAACGTCGAATACATAGGAGAGTTTGATGCCGCGTTTTGCGAGTTCGGCGAGATTCGCGGCACAGTCCGCATAATACTGCGGGAAGGTGTCGTTCGTATGCCAGTCGAACAGACCCATCATCGGATCTTGATAGAACAGGTATTTCGTCGGGTTGACGTACGGGCGGATCGGTTTCTCCGGAACGCTCTGGTTCGGTTTGCAGAGTGCGTAGAACTCCTCGAGGGTATATCCGGTGAGCGCTTCGAGTTTTGCGGAAATCTTGGCATCAACATTCTCTTCGGTATAGCTCAGTTCGGCATAGAGCGCCAGAACCGGAAGGATCGTCATAATGGATGCCTCAGCGCCGTTATCACCCCATGCGGTTGCCATAACGATATCGATATTGTTGTCGCGGCAGGCGGAAAGCGCTTTCTTCGAAACATCGATACTGTGGTCGATGCCCGGTGCAATACTGCTCCATTTCCATGCGCCGCCGACGAACGCAATGCGGTTTTTGAATGCGAGATGCTTTTTGATCTGTTTGTCGTACGTCTCTTTTTTGGTTGCGCCGTAGTCCCAGTAGCCGAGAATAACGTCTTCCGGAACGAGCTCCAGCAGGCTTGCGTCAATTTCGCCGCTGTCGTAATAATGGCCGCCGGTGATGCTGAAGAACATATCGCTCCACATCATCGGTTTGAAGTTGTATTTCTTGCAGATCTCGATGACGCGTTTTAAATGCTCGCACATCAGCTCAAACGCCGGACGGTAGCCGTGCTGATCGAGGTATTTGCCGCGGCCGAGAAGTGCTGCTTCGTCCATACCGATATTGATGAAATCGGTGTCAACACACTCGCGCCATGCTTTGATGATATTTTCGATGAGGATATACGTCTTTTCTTCACCGACGAGCAGAATGTCAGCAACATCGTTGATCTCCCAGTGGCTGAGCCAGCGAAGCGTCTGGTTCATGTGCGCAAGTGTCTGAATGCACGGAACAATGGCAACGCCGAACGGTTTTGCAAAGTCGTTCAGTTCGCGGACATCGGCTTTCGTATAGCCCATACGCATATATCCGAAATACGGATCCTCCGGCACTTCAAACGTCTCTTCGTTATAGAGCAGGATGCAGTCCAGACCGAACAGTGCGGAGTACATAATGATCTCTTTTGCGGTCTTTTTGTTGAGAACGGAGTTGCGGGAGTTATCGATCATTTCGCCGTTGATCGCAAAGTGCGCTTTTTCGTGCAGGGTGAACGCTTCCTCTTCTGCTTTGGTGAGCAGAACGGTGATCGCGCGGAAGAACTCCACATCTTTTTCGTAAACGATGTGCGCTTTGCCCTCTGCTTTGGTTACGGTGAGACCGTCGTTTCCTTTTTCACAGGACAGAACGAGACCGTTTTCTCCAACGGAAACATCGATGATGGAAGAAAGCTGTGCAAACTGCGGTGCAAAACGGGCAGTGGATTCGGTAAGCGTAAACAACATGGTAAAGACCTCCTGAAGATGATTTTCCGGACAAAATATTCTAGTTCCATTATATAGAAAAGAATGGAGAAAGTCCAGTATGAGATAAAAGAATAACAAAACCGATTCCGCTGTTTTGCGGAATCGGTTCGCTGCAGTATTATACTTTTTGGTACAAGCCTTTTTCTCGGGTGAGAAGCTGTTCGGAGATCATATCCCGGCGGATTGTGCAGAAATCATCGTGAAAATCGGCAATAATCACGTTGACTTCCCGCTCGGTATAGATGCGGTCTTTTTCGAAGGAACGCGCGATTTCTTCGAGAATAATACGCTTTTTCTTGCGCTGTGCCGGGATGGTTTTGAGCCTGCCGTATTCAAAAAAGGAGTCGAGTACGCGCTTGCGGTACTGTTCGTCGCGTTCGGCCTGCAGTGCCGCTTCATCGGATTCTTCGCTTAAAATCTGCAGAATGCTCGTTTCAAACAGTTCCTTTCTGAGGGTGTACATCGTGTAGTACTGGCTCTTATAGGCGGAAACCGCGCCGGCTTCTGCGAGCTTTTTTAAGTGAAACGAAATCGTCGGCGGCGTTAAACCGAGGCGCTCGGCAAGGCGCTCAACGTACATATCTTCGGCGGCAAGAGATTTTAAGATCTGCAGACGTGATTTGTCCGCGAGACATTTGAACAGCTGTACCGCCTGCATTTCGGTCATGATTATTCCTCCCAGAGTTTTTTGAAAACGGCTTTGATCTCATCCGCCGTATTGCATTTGATCGTTTCGATCTGAACGGCGCGAACGTCGTTGTGCTGTTTCGCTTTTTCAAGCGCGGTTACCCAGTTTTGCGGGATTTGCTCCATGCGGGCGAGGAAAAACTCTTTTACAAGGGTATCATCTTTCTTTGCCCGTTTTCCGGCGGTGTAGACCGTGCGGAAGATGTCGTATACATTTGCGCGGATTTTTTCAAAGTTGGCTTCATCCTCACGTGCATCCGCGATCAGTTCACGTTCTCTTTGGCTGCACAGTGCGATCTTTTCTTCAAAATATGTCATAAATTCGGTTTCGCGGGTGATCATATCGGAATCTCCTCTTATATTACGTAATTTCCGGCAAAAAATCAAGTCAATCCGAAATCCTCAAAAGACGGCGGATTCGTGCCTTTGCGGTAGCTGCTGCCGTCGGCGGCGCGGTCGAGAAAACCGTAATCGTACAGTTCCCGGCGGAGCGTTGCCGGATCGGAAAAGGTATGCAGCGTGTTCAAAAGCGCGTTGATCTCCTTTTCACTGCAGCACAGGTCGGACGGCAGGTTCTCTGCCAGATAAAAGAGCGCAAGAATTTTCTTTTTGCGCTTTGCTGGATAAGCGGTGAGCTTACCTTCTTCGTTGATGAATGGTTGAATGAGCGTATAACGCTCCATGTCGTGCGCCTCCTTTCGCTTTGGTGATTCGATTATATATCTGTCATTTTTTATTGTCAATATTTAATTAGATAAATATAAAATCAAAATGGCGCAAAAATGGGACGGCGTCAAAATGAGCCGTCCCGAAAGATCAGATTGCGAGCATGGTGTATTCGGTTTTGCCTTCGATGTACGGGGTGTCTGCGCCGGCATTGTAGATGCGGAAGCTTTCGGTCAGACCGTAAGCGTTGACCGTGACCTCTTCGCGTGCACCGTCGGTGTAGTGAATCGTGTTACCGTTTACGGAAGCAACGCCTTCGAGGTACAGCGCGTAACTGTCAACCGTGGAATCGAAAACGGCGGAATAATCCGAGTACGAGCCGTTTTCGTAAGTGCGGCGCGCGATCTGTTTGCCGTCGGCGGTATAGATCCAGCGGACTTTGGAGGTGACGCCGTCGACAGAGGAGGTGCCGCGGATTTCGATAAAACCGTCGGCGCGGCGGACGACTTCATCATGCGTGAAGACGGTCGTATATTCATAACGGCCGTTTTCGTCTTCAACGACGACGGTGGCTTTTGCTTCAATGCAGATGGAAGAAGCATTTCCGCCGGCAACAACGGTGGTTCCGGTGTTAACGGAGGCGAGCAGATTGCAGCCGCAGAGCGCAAAAACGAGCATACCTGCGAGCAGGAAGGTGAGAATACGTTTCATAAAAAACTCCTTGTGAGATGATATTTGATAGACCTATTATATGGGAAAACAGCGCCAAAAGCAAGAAAAACAGCATCCGCCGAAAGACGGATGCTGTAAATCGGTTTTGTTATTCGACCTGTGCGGTGTAGAGGTGATAGTAATCGCCTTTTTTCGCAAGCAGTTCGTCGTGGCTTCCCGCTTCGGAGATGCCTTTGTTGTTGACGAACATAATACGGTCGCAGTTCTTGATCGTGGAAAGACGGTGCGCGATGATGAAGGAGGTACGGCCTTTCAGCAGTGCGTTCAAACCGTCCTGAACCAGGCGCTCGGTCTTTGCGTCGATCGAAGAAGTCGCCTCGTCAAGAACGAGAATGCGCGGATCGGAAAGAAGCGTACGCGCAAATGCGATAAGCTGTTTCTGACCCTGCGAGAGGCGGCTGCCGCGCTCATTAACTTCGGTATTGTAACCGTCTTCAAACTCCATGATGAAGTCGTGTGCGTGAACGGTTTTTGCTGCCGCCATAACCTCTTCATCCGTTGCATCCAGACGGCCGTAACGGATGTTATCCATGATCGTGCCGGAGAAGATGAAGCTGTCCTGCAGCATGATGCCCATCTGCGAACGGAGCGAATGAAGCGTGACTTTCGAAATATCGTGACCGTCAAGTTTGACCTGACCGATCGTGACGTTATAGAAACGGGAGATCAGGTTGACGATCGTTGTTTTACCCGCACCTGTCGGACCGACCAGCGCGATCGACTCGCCCGCTTTGATATCGAGGTCGAGGTTTTCGAGAACGTTGACCGTGCCGTCGTAGGAGAAGGTGACGTTATCGAACTGTACCGCACCGGTGATCTCCGGAAGCTCGTATGCATCCGGCGCATCGTCGATGGTAACCGGTTCGTCGATCATTTCAAAAATACGTTCGAGGTATGCGACTGCGTTGATGAAGGTGTTGTACAGGTTCGAAAGCTGCAGGATCGGTTGCCAGAAACGCCATGCATACGATGCGATCGCGATCAGTGTACCGACCTGGATGCCGTTGCCGATCGTGAACAGGCCGATTAAATACATCGCACCGATAACGATCGCGGAGATGTTGTCAACCGAGAACCAGACGAGGTTCGAAGTCAGCTGTGCTTTCATCCAGACCTGCATATATTTCTTGTTCAGCTTGTCGTAGATCTCGGCATTTTCCTCTTCACGGGTGAACGCCTGTGTGATCTTTGCGCCGTCAAGGCTCTCGTGCAGATATGCGTTTAAGTTGGAGCCTTTGTTGGATACATTCTGCCATGCGCGGCGCTGTGCCGGTTTGAGAATGAAAACGACAACGGCGAAAATCGGAACACCTGCCATAACGACGAGTGCGAGGTTAACGTCACAGGAGAGCATGAAGCCTGCGATCAAAACGAGGTTGAACAGCTCAAGGATGAAGTTGATGATACCGTTCGAGAGTGCGTCCGATACGTTGTTAACATAGTTGATAACACGGGTCAGGATCTTGCCGTGCGGACGGTCATCGTAGAACTGGAACGGCAGCTTCTGCAGATGCTCAAACAGGTCTTTACGGATATCATAGATGATATTCTGACCGACCTCGATCATCATACGCGAACGGATCCAGCCAAACAGAATGCTCAGCAGGATGGCAGCAAGCATGGTGACTGCCTGCCAGATCAGCATATTGTAATCTTTGTTCGGGACAGCGATATTGACCGCGTCTTTGATCAAAAGCGGAGCGACCAGACCGCATACAGCGGAAGCCGCAGAGAACAGTAAAGACAGGATCATCTTTACTTTATGTTTTTTAACGTAAACGCCGGCACGGAGCAAATGCTTTATGTTAAAAGGAGTTTCCAGCGTTTCGTCAACGTCAAAACGATTTCTTGCCATTTCGCGATCCCTCCTTTACTCTTCGCCGTTTTGCAGCAGGAATACCTCGCGGTAATAACCCGGCTGTTTGGAAAGTTCTGCGTGTGTGCCGATCTGCACGATCTCGCCTTTATCCATGACGATGATGCGGTCGGCGCGTTTGCTGGTGGAGATACGCTGTGCGATAATGATCTTCGTGCAGTTGAAGTCGAGAGAAGCAAGCTGTTCCTGGATATAAGCCTCGGTCTCAAGGTCAACTGCGGAGGTCGTGTCGTCCAGAATCAGGATGGACGGACGGACAGCGAGTGCGCGCGCCAGCGCGATACGCTGTTTCTGACCGCCGGAAAGACCGGTGCCGCGTTCGCCGATGATCGTGTCGAAGCCGTCCGGAAGCTTTTCGGCAAAGTCGACACATGCCATTTTGGCGTAACGTTTGACATCGTCTTCACTCATATCGGAATCGCCGTATGCAATGTTGCCGTCCACGGAATCGGAGAACAGGAAGACGTCCTGTGTTGCAAGGCCAACCGCGCCGCGCAGCTTTGTCAGCGGATATTCATTGACCGGGATGCCGTCAATTTTTACGGTGCCTTCGGTGGTATCGTGGAAACGCGGAATCAGATTGATCAAAGACGTTTTGCCGCAGCCGGTCGGACCCATAATAGCGATCGTTTCGCCCGGTTTGATGTGCAGGTCAACGTTATGCAGAACCTTGCTGTGGTTGAGCGTCAGACCGACATTTTCAAAGTCAATGCGGCCTTCAACGCGGTCTTTGACATCGGCCGGTTTTTCCGGCTCTGCGATATCCGGTTTGGTGAAATAGAGCTCGGTGATCTTCGCTGCACTTGCGGAGAAGCGCTGGAAGTCGTTGATGTGCATGCCAAGCATTCGCATCGGCATCGTCAGTGTCCAGCAAAGCGAATTGAACAGAGCGAACGTACCGATGGTGATACGGCCCGTGATCAGGAAAATACCGCCAACGAGCAGAACTGCGATCGAAAGCGACTGCGAAAGCGCGTCAATAAACGGGAAGAACTTGAGCCAGGTAAGCGAAGTCTTCAGGTTGGCTTTGCGGTATTCGCTGTTTTTCTCATCGAAGCGTTCGCGCTCGTATTCCTCACGGGCGAATGCTTTGACAACGCGGTTGCCTGCGATGTTTTCCTGCGCAGCGGTGTTGAGCTGCGAAAGGCGCTCACGCAGGTTTCCGAACATCGGGCGGATCGTTTTGCCAAAACGGACAGCGATCGCAAAGATGATCGGTGTTACGATGAGCAGCGAAAGCGCAAACAGCCAGTCGGTGATCAGGAAATAGATCGAGCTGCTCAAAAACAGAACGACACACTCCAGAAGCTGACGGCCGACCCAGCAGATCATATGACGGATCATATCCATATCGCCGGTAAGACGCGTCATCAGGTCGCCGGTACGATGCTCGGAGTAAAACTTGCTGTCCTGCTCCTGCATATTCTTGTAGAGATCTTTACGCAGCTGGTATGTAACCTTCTGCGAAATGAACTCGAATGTGATGACCATACCGTACTGCATGGACGTGCGCAGCAAAGTAAAGCCGATCAGTAAAACGACTAAGAAGATCAGCTGATCAATGAGAAACTGTGTGATCGGGCTTCCGTCCTGAATCGGATAGAAGACCGTGTCCATGATGGTTGCGGTGATCGTGGACGTTACAAGCTGGCCGGCGGCAAGAATTGCGGTTAAAAACAGCGCGAAAATATACAGTGCGCGGTAACCTTTCAGTCTGCCCCAAACCCATTTGAGCTGAAACATCTCGGTTCTCTCCCCTCTTTGTTTTTGATGTAGTATTGCTGTAAAGCAAATATGCCTATTATTATTTTAACGCATTGAAAGAAAAAGTAAAGAGGTTTAACTAAAATAATCTCTGCCGGGATCAATTAACTTTGGCTTCCGACGAAAACGTCTTGCTATTCATTCTGCTGTCCGATATAATGAAAGCAGAAAAAGAAAAGGAGGATGCGGTATGGAGAGTATCAAAAGTGCGGGCTTGTTCGGTATGACCGCATATACGGTGGAGGTGGAGTGTGATCTTGCGCCGGGAATGCCGCGGTTTGACATTGTCGGTCTTCCGGATGCCGCGGTAAAAGAGAGCCGTGACCGTGTCGGCGCCGCAATGAAAAACTGCGGTTACCGTGTTCCGAACGGAAAAATTATCGTGAATCTTGCACCGGCGGACCTGCGGAAAGCCGGCCCGGTATACGACCTGCCGATTCTGATTGCGCTGCTTGTTGCAACCGGACAGCTTTCGGCAGAACTTTCGCACTGTATGTTTATCGGTGAACTCTCGCTCGATGGTCTGCTTCGACCGGTAACGGGTGTTCTGCCGATGGTGATCCACGCGCGAGACGCCGGATTCCGTGCCGCATTCGTTCCGAAAGACAATGCAACCGAAGCGGCGGTTATCGACGGCATTGACGTCTATGCGGTTGAGCACGTAAATGAACTGATTTTGTTCCTTGCCGGCGCGCGTGGGCTTTCGCCGGTGCGCCCGGAGCCGATTTATACGAAGGATCTGATCCTTCCGCCCGATTTTGCGGAGGTAAAAGGTCAGCACGGTGCGCGCAGAGCACTTGAGATCGCGGCGGCAGGCGGCCACAACGCCATGCTGATCGGCCCGCCGGGTTCCGGCAAGAGTATGCTCGCAAAACGAATCCCCTCCATTTTACCGCCGATGACGTTCGAAGAATCGATCGAAACGACGAAGATCCATTCGATCGCCGGTCTGATCGACCGTGATTCACCGCTCGTTACAGTCCGTCCGTTCCGTTCGCCGCATCATACGATCTCGCCGGCCGGTCTTTCCGGCGGCGGCTCGATTCCGCATCCGGGTGAGATCTCGCTGGCGCATAACGGCGTGCTCTTTTTGGACGAGCTGCCGGAGTTTTCGCGCGACGCGATGGAAATTCTGCGTCAGCCGATCGAAGACGGCAAGGTTACGATCAGCCGCGTATCGGGAACGCTCACGTATCCGTGTTCGATGATGGTAATTGCGGCGATGAACCCGTGTCCGTGCGGCTATTTCGGTCATCCGACCCGTCCGTGTACCTGTTCACCGCAGAAGGTGCGGCAGTATTTGAGTCGTGTTTCCGGTCCGCTTCTGGATCGCCTTGATCTGCATATCGAAGCACTTCCGGTGGAGTTTAAGCATATTTCCTCGGACGAACCGGCGGAATCGAGCGCTGCGGTGCGCGAACGCGTCAACGCTGCAAGAGAGATCCAGAAAGCGCGCTTTGGCAGCAGCGGTATTACGAACAATGCGCGGATTCCGTCCTCGCGCCTGCATCAGGATTGCCCGGTCACCGACGGCGGCAAAAAGCTGCTGGAAAACGCATTCAACCGGATGGGCTTATCCGCCCGTGCGTACGACCGCATCTTAAAAGTATCCCGAACGATCGCCGACCTGGATCAAAGCGAAGTGATCGACAGCAAACATATCGCCGAAGCTGTGCAGTACCGCAGTCTTGACCGCAAATACTGGCAGCAGCGCGGCTGAACAATATAAGGAGAGAGAAATATGGATAACAGAGAATGGTTTAAACAGAATCAGTACGGTATGTTCGCACATTGGGGCCTTTATTCCCTTTTGGCCGGTGAATACCGCGGCCGCCGCGTAAACGATTACGCGGAGTGGATCCAGAGCTTTATGGCGATCCCGAATGCGGAATACAGTCAGCTTGCAAAATGCTTTAACCCGGTCTATTTCAATGCGGACGAGTGGATCCGCCTTGCAAAGGATGCCGGTATGAAATATTTCGTTCTCACTTCGAAGCATCACGACGGCTTTGCGCTGTTTCATTCGAAGGTGGATAAATTCAACGTTGTTGATGCAACGCCGTTTGGCCGCGATGTTGTCGGCGAACTGGCAGAAGCCTGCTATAAACACGGATTAAAATTCGGTCTTTACTATTCGCAGGAGCTCGACTGGCATCATCCGCACGGCGGCGGATACACGAACAGCGAGCCGTGCTCGGGTGTTTCGTGGGACAACAGCTGGGATTGGCCGGATAAAACGAAGAAAAACTT
>JBGUUS010000164.1:0-13217 GCA_045133675.1 Oscillospiraceae bacterium
CGATCTGGATACGCTCAAATGGAGCGCTGGCGGTTACGATAAAGGTGAGCTGACTAAGATTTACACCCTCAGTGGCGCGATGGCCAACCGTCGTGCTGACCTTGTTGTCGGTTCTTTGCTGAAATACGTGACCGACATCAATGACGTTAAGGGCCTCGGCTTCTGCGTTTCCATCGAGCACGCAGAGTTTATGTGCCGCTATTTCAACGAGCACAATATTCCGTCTATGTTCCTGACCGGACACTCTCCTGATGAGGAAAGAAAAAATGCCAAACAGCGCCTGGTTGCTGGAGAAGTTCGCTTTATCTTTGTTGTAGATATCTATAACGAGGGTGTTGATATCCCTGAAGTCAACACCGTTCTTTTCCTGCGTCCTACCGAGTCTTTGACTGTGTTCTTGCAGCAGTTGGGACGTGGCCTGCGTTTGGCTGAAGATAAAGAATGCCTAACCGTGTTGGACTTCATCGGTCAGGCAAATAAAAAATATAACTTTGAAGACAAGTTTGCGGCGCTGTTGAACAACACCACTCGTAGTGTAACCCGCGAAATTAAGGACGGCTTTATTTCGGCGCCAAAGGGCTGCTACATTCAGTTGGAAAAGAAAGCCGCTAAATATATTCTGGAGAACATCCGAACCTCCTATGGTAATACGGCAGGCTTGGTATCTCGTGTTGCCACTTTTGAAGAGGATAGTGGCTTAGAGCTTACTTTGAAGAATTTCCTGGATTACTATCATTTGGACCCAAGAGCAATTTATAAGTTCAGATCCTTCTCCCGCCTTTGCGCTAGAGCAGATGCCATAGAGGATTTCGAGGAACCACTGGAAGAGACAATCACCAAGGCCTTTGCACGTCTTGCGGTGATCGATTCCAGACGTTGGATTTCCTTCCTGCTGGATATTCTACCGCGCCTGGATGACGTTAATTTCACAGATTTGAGCGATGTAGAGAAGCGCATGCTTCAGATGTTCTATATTACTGTTTGGGGCAAGAGTGCAGAGTCCTGGCGCGATGAAGAGGTGCTGGACAACCTCTATGCGCTGTCTGATAGCTCGACACTGATAGGTGAGCTAATGAGTCTGCTCAAATATCGGTATGAGCAAATTGACTTCATTGATGAGCCAGTTGATCTGGGATTCGATTGTCCGCTGGATCTGCATTGCACTTATACCCGCGATCAGCTGTTAGTGGCAATGGATTTCATGAAGCCTGCTACCGTTCGCGAGGGCGTTAAGTGGTTGCCTGAAAAGCAATTGGATGTGTTCTTTGTAACGCTGAATAAATCCGATAAGGATTACTCGCCCACGACAATGTACAACGATTATTCCATAAACGAGAGCCTTTTCCATTGGCAGAGCCAGAGCACCACTGCGGCTGATTCTCCCACCGGACAGCGTTACATTCATCACAGGGATAAGGGAACGAAAGTGCTACTATTTGTTCGCGAATTTAAAAATGATCGTATTATAAATACAAACAGAGAAGCTTACACATTTTTAGGCACCGCCCGTTATGTAACACATACCGATTCTAAGCCGATGAACATCACCTGGCACCTGGATCGCCCGATCCCGGCGAAGTTCCTGAAAAAGACAAACAAATTGGTGGTGGGATGATGGTAGAAGTAGTATGCGTCTGAATATGAGATGATAATTGGAGTTGAGCAAATGAACAATCAGGAATACAACTTATATATTGAGAATTATCTAAATAATAACAAGACCAAAAGTGCGATAATGCTCACTGCATTTTGGGGAATGGGAAAAAGTTATTATATTCAAAACAGCCTCATTCCATATCTTGAAAGAGATGGTATCAAAAAATGCGTTGTAGTATCGCTGTATGGGCTTAATAATATCAAGGAAATAAGTAAGGCCATTTATTTGGAGTTGCGTACGAAGCGGCTAAACGTTAAAGGAGAGAAGCAGGAAGCAGGGAAAATCGTTGCCAAAACAATATTGAAAAGTGGTTTGAGTATGGCTGGAATTGATTTTTCTGTAAAAGAGGAAGATTTAGAAAAACTTTATACTTCCATCGATTTGACAGGAAAACTGATCATTCTAGAAGATTTAGAACGTTCCTCTATAAGTGTTAAACAAGTTTTGGGGTATGTGAACAACCTAGTAGAACAAGATGGTGTTAAAGTCCTTTTAGTTGCTAATGAAAATGAAATAAAGGAAACATGTACTATTACAATCCAAAACTCAAAAGGCGAAGAAGAAAAAAAGTGGGAGTATACCGAAGAAACAAAAGAATACTTAAAAATAAAGGAAAAGACAGTTAGTGACACCATTCTTTATTTGTGTGATTACGATGCAGCTATCGAGAGTATTCTTAAGATATTTTCCGATGGAAATACTAATAGATGCCTTGAAGAAAAAGATAGTAGGGGCAAAGCAGTCATAGTTAGAGAAATCTACAATGTAATGATGGATGTTAAAATCTATAATTTAAGATCCTTGATTTTTGCATGTCAGAAAACAGTTGATATCTTTGCAAACTACACTGGTGCTTTAGATGATGATTTTTTTAAACACGTATTCCTCGGGAATCTTGCTTTTTCGTTAAGATTGAAAGATGATGATGATCTCACTTGGAGCGAAAAAACCTCCCCAAACTCTTTGGGAACCGGTAAGTATCCGCTCTACAAATTCTGCTACGAGTATATTAAGTACCAGAATCTTGATGTGGCAGTCATAAGTATAGAACAGGAAGCTTTCCGTGAGAGAAAAGAATATGAGCGGAAACAAAGCGGAGCTAACACAGCACTAAGTATACTATATGACTTTACCATGCAAAAAGGAGTTGTCCTTGAGTGTGCTGTAGAAATGGTACGTGATGAATTGAAAGACGGAAATGTTATCCCATTAACGCAATATGGTAAACTTGCCAATTACCTTATCGCCGTAAAATGTGTTCTAAAAAATCCAGATATTGTAGATCAATGTAAGTTGCTTATGTTAGATAACTTAAAAAAGTCAGCCCAAAAGGATGATAAAGTTCTGGACAGATTAAATTTTCACGATAGTTTTAGTTTTTGGGACGAGGGTCAGGTCAGTGAATATGATGAGTTTATCAAGGAAATGTCATCAATATTCCAGCATGATGCGTTTTCTTACGTAGCAGACGAAGAGCCTATTGTGTATTTAGAAAAGATTACGAAATTGATGTGCGATAGTGAACGTCCTGTGCGGCATAGACGAAGCTTTATGGAACGGGTCGAAATCGAAAAGATTCTGTTGGCTTTGGAAAAAGCAACGGCGGAACAAGTCTCCGAATTTAGAAAGGGGTTGTTGTCCGTATACAGAATAGCGAATATTCGTGAGTTCCTACCAAACGATAAAGAAGCACTTGTTAAATTGCAAGCTGGAGTTCAGCATTTATTGGCTTGCGGTAAAGGTGCAGATAGAGTGGTTCAGCTCCAGTACTCGTGGCTTGTTAGCAATGTAGATGTTGTACTCAAAAACTATTAACAATTGAAACTATATATTTTGTCTTCTGGGAGATATGAGGTGTTTTTTAATCTTGAAGTTGGAGGCATAATGCAAACACCGGATAACTCATTATGAGCTGTCCGGTGTTTTTTTATCTCAGTTTTCTAATTAACCCTTCCACATCCACCGCATCAATCCCTCTTGCTACGACCTTATCCGAAAGCTAAGCAACGCACGCAGTGCGAGACGAACTTTGTCTTGCATTAGAGCTAGATAATACTTCCTTTTTCTCTTAAACATCACCAAGCATCCTCCTCAAATTCTTCCGGTTCGCGGGCGTATTTGAAGAGCCTGCAGAGCCCTATTTTTGCTTGGAAGCGTTCCTGGGCGCTTTCGACTAAGGACATCATGGGCACGTGATCCTGGCTCCAAGTGAGGATGCCGTACTGGTAGAGGGCTCTGCTTTTATCGTCGATGATAAATGAAATGATGTTATGGCGAAGGCACTCTTTCATCATAATCAGGCAACCAATCTGGTCAACTGTAATCGACGGGATAGCACGTATCCATCATCCTCTCCTCTCCACACCTTGCCATTCGACTTGCTTTGTGCTATAATAAAACACAACGCTGCTGGCGCTGTTACGCTTGGCGGCAAAGAGAGAAGTTCAGTGCCCTGCCAAACGGCGGGGCATTTTTTATTTGGGAGGTGGTGCGGATGAAACGGGAAAACGGCGGCGCGGGAATCTTCGCCGGAATTATGGTGCGGGTGAAGCGCTTTATTAAAAAGCTGTTTTCCGGTTCTTCCGAAACCGCTTGCGCCGGGAAAGCGGAACCGCCGCAGGTCGACTGGTCCGTTAAAAATGTTATGGTCGGCACCGTCCGCACGGAGGAACAGCTGCACTTCAACATTCTGAATTGCGGGTACTATGCGCCGGCGCGCTTGATTCCGGATGAATACCTGCCGATCAAATACATCGCGCTGCACGAAGAGGAACTCATCGACGAGCCGGGAATCAAGCGCTGCGGCGAGGTGCTTTCTGTCCGGAAAATCCGGCGCGGAAAAATTCCGGTTGCGATGCGCCCGAAAGCCGATCCGAACGAGATTTATTATTATTTCACCGTGCGGGAGTGGCGCGAACTGCCGCAGCCGATCGCAATTCAGGACACATTTCGCGGCAAACCGCAGTTTACGAACAGGTTTCTGCTGGATCACTGCCGTAAGTCGTATCAGCTGTTCGCGGTTTCCTCCGAGGAGGAGTACCGGTTGATGACGGAGATCGACAGGGTGATCGGAAATCCGGAGGCGGATTTAACGGAGGAAAACACTGCTGTATACCGCGTAAATGACGAGCGGGTTGTTGCGGTAACGGACGGATTTTTTACAGTTGCGGACGAAAACGGCGAGATTATCGATCGGGTTGCTGTCAGTGAATATGAAAAGCATCCCAGAGCGGGTTTTATGCGAATCAAAAAGGCGATCGACGGAAAGGATGAAGCAAAATGAATCTGGAACAGGCAAAAAATATTCTGTTGGTACTGGCTGACGGTATCAATCCTTTGACGGGCGAAGTGCTGCCGGATGGCGACAGCTGCAATCAAGTGGAGGTTGTGCGTGCATTAAATGCAGTTTTACGCGAGTTGGAACGACACGAACGTACGATTTCGGAGAGAAGAATGCAGCGCAACGTGCAGAAATCCGAAGAAAAAAACGCCTTGAATGCAGGAGCGGCGTGGACAAAAAGCGACGATCGCGTTCTGTGTGAGATGTTTGATTCCGGCTGTTCGAAAGAGGAGATCTGTGATCGTCTTGGTCGGTCAGTCGGCGGTATTGCGGCACGTCTGAAACGCCTTGGCAAAATTGAGGATCGCAGTGAGCTTAAAAACAGATAACCCTAAACATCAAAAAACGCACCGGATTTCCGGTGCGTTTCTGTTTTCTCAAACAATCTTAAAGTCCATGTAATCGGAGTTTTTGCGGGTGGTATCGGTATTTTCGACGATGAGAACCTTGGCGTCTTTGCTGACGGTGATCGCGTGCCAAGCGCTCTGTTTGACAACGTAAGCTTTGCACGGCTCCATTTCGGTCGGTTCGCCTTTTTCGCCGAGATAGAGCGTAGCGGAACCGGCAAGCAGGACGAAGACCTCGTCGGTCTCATTATGGCGTTCGAGATACGTGATGTTCTCTTTGGCGAAAGCCTCCGACCAGTTGATATACGCGATTTTCCAGACACCGTACTGATACGGCGAAAAATAACCTTTGCCGTCAAATTCGGCGATTTCGAGATTGATCATGCTTCTTCCTCCAATGCTTTTCGTTTGAGTGTGTTCAGTTCCTGCGGATAAAGTTGGCAGGTCATGCCGCCATCGACAGTGAGTTCGGCGCCTGTGACGTTTTTCGAAAGGTCGGTGACGAAGCATTTGACGTCGGTTACTTTCATGGCATGACCTCCTTTTTTCTTTCGAAAGCGGCGGTTTCGGACGTGCCGCTTTCGTGTATCGTTACCCTCATTATACAGAGAAGTCTGTTAAAAAGCAATTACACGCAAAAGAAAAAGAGAGCCTTGAGGCTCTCTTTTTCTATCGGAGATTATGCATTTGAGACAGGCAAAGGAAGGCGCGGTACAGCAAAACAAGTCCGGCGCTCAGGAGTATACCGCCGATTATGTCGCTGAACCAATGCACGCCGCTTAAAAATCTGCCGACCACCATAAAAGCGGTGAAGCCGGTGATTGCAAGCAAAACAGCGCGGCGAAGCGGAATGTTCTTTGTGCGGGAGCGGAGCTGCATTCCTGCGGCGGGCATCACGCACAGCGTGAGCAAGGTTGTGGAAGACGGATACGACACTTCGAGAAATCCGTCGATCAGTACGGGACGGTAGTTGACGGGAATCGTTTCAAACAGCAGGTAAAATGCGATAACGGCGAGGAAAAATCCGCCCAGTATGAGCAGGTCGAAATCGACTTTCCGGATACTTTTGTGCTTGATCCACTGCAGCAGTCCAAGCAGACCGAAGCCCGCGCACACACCGATCGGGATCAGACCGAGCCAATCCGTGATGTGATAGAGGTCAAAGTTTACGCCTGTCAGACGGTGGACGAACAGATTGATACCTGCAAGTCCGACGGAGGAATTCTGCGGTCCGACCGCCCGGACGTCCGCGAAACAAACCGCAAGCGTCCACAGGGTGAATGCCGCGAATGCGGCTGCCGAAACGGCGAAGATTCTTTTGGTGCTTTTCATTTTTGCTCTCCTTTTATTCGTATTGGGCTTTGCCCGATACAAGCATAGCGGAAAGCGGGAAGATACAAAAGAATTTGTCCGTCACGGCTGTGACACGCTTCGTGTCAGCGCGGTTTTATCAGCAAAAAGACTTTGATCAGGAAGAAAAGGAGCAAAAAAAGCGCGGCATACGGCTGCTGGCTGATGACAAACAGACAGATCGCGGCGATTTCGCAAATCAGAGAGAGGTGCGTTTTGCTTTTTATCCAAAGCGACAGAGCGCGGTTTTGCAAAGCGAGCGTTAAAACGCCGAGAAGCGTCAGCACGGACACGGCGCTCCAATATGCGGCTTTCAGATACGGCGGAATTTCCGTCAGGTTAAAAAGAGAAACCTCCTGCACGGCGGTATTTGCTGTTTGGCCGAAGAAAGGCAGAAAGAACAGCAGGGCGGCGCCGCAGTCGAGCAGACCGAAAACCAGGTCGCGGAGTGTACGCTCTTTCTCTTTGTGATCGTGTTCGGCAATGGTGATAAGTTCTTCTCCGGACAAAAGATCGTCAAGCGAGACGGAGAAGAACCTGGAAATGCTTTTGAGCGATTCGATGCTCGGGAAGCCTCTGCCGGACTCCCATTTTGAAATTGCGGTACGGGAGACGTACAGCAATCCCGCAAGCTCCTCCTGCGTGAGTCCTTTTTGTTTTCTGAGTTCCTGCAGTTTTTCGTTGAATTCCATTTACAGCCTGCTTATCCGAGTGTGAATTCGGTGGTGAAGAGCAGATGATCCGCATATCCGGTGGATACGGTGAAGGTACCAAGTTCGGAGATGAAGCTGCAGGAGAAATCGTAGAAGCGGAGCATCGGTTCGGTGATTGTAAAGGTAACCGCCTTGCGTTCACCTGCGGCGAGCGCAACTTTTTCAAACGCGATCAGCGACTGGATCGGACGAACGGCGGAGGCAACGAGATCGTGCAGATAGAGCTGAACGACTTCTTCGCCGGCGATTTCGCTGTCGTTGCGGACGGTTACGGTCACGTTGATCGCGGAATCCTTCGTCATCGATGCGGTGTCAAGCGAGAGCGATTCGTAGACAAAGTTCGAATAGGACAGACCGTGACCGAAGGAATAAAGCGGCAGGTTTCCGCAGTCGACGTAGTTCGACTGACAGCCTTGGAATACGTCCTCCGGAACCGTTTTCGGACGGCCGGTGTTCGGATGGTTATAGTAGATCGGGCACTGACCGACGGCTTTCGGGAAGCTCATCGTAACTTTACCGGACGGGTTTGCACGGCCGAAGAGCAGATTTGCCGCCGCGTTGCCGCCTTCACAGCCCGGGAACCAGATATCGAGGATCGCCGGAACGATCGGTTCGAGATCGGTGAGCGCGAGCGGACGACCGTTGAAGAGAAGGACAGCTGTGTTCGGATTTGCTTCCATAACCGCTTTTGCGAGTTCGGTCTGCACACCCGGGAGCGTAAGCTCTGCACGGCAGTTGCTCTCGCCGCTGTATTCAAACGGCTCGCCGAGGCAGAGAACGACGGCGTCGGCTTCTTTCGCAGCTGCAACCGCTTCGGCGAAGCCTTCGGTCGAGCATTCGTTATAGTAAGCCGAACAGCCTTTTGCGGTGAGAACGCGGTCTTCGCCGAGGAGCGCTTTTACGCCTTCTTCAACGGAGACACAGTCTTCCAGCGCGACCATGCAGGACCACGAACCGGTGATTGCTCTTGTCTGTGCGAGCGGACCGATCAGCGCTACTTTGCCGATATTCTCGCTGAACGGTAGGACGCCTTCGTTTTTGAGCAGAACAGCGCCTTTTTCGGCGGCTTTGCGTGCGATAGCACGATGTTCCGGCGAGAGAAGCGTCGCTTTTTCTTTTTCGACGGATGCGCCGTGATACGGATCGTCGAACAGGCCGAGTTCGTTTTTGAGCTCAAGGATCTTGAGTACCGCCTTGTCGATATCCACTTCGGCAACGGCGCCTTCTTTGACGAGCGTTTCGAGGTGGTTATAATACGCCTTCGACATCATACCGATATCACAGCCGGCGTCGAACGCCATTTTTGCGGCAACTTTCTCGTTTTCGGCAACACCGTGCGCAACGAGCTCTTCAACGGCGTTATAGTCGCTGATAACGACGCCTGTAAAGTTCCACTCCTTGCGCAGTACGTCGTGCATCAGCCATTTGTTCGCGATGGACGGTACGCCGTTTAAAGAGTTGAAGGACGGCATCAGCATCTTCGTTCCGGCATCGATGCAGGCTTTATACGCCGGGAGATAGTATTCGCGCAGGAGGCGCTCGGAGATTTCGACGGTGTTATAGTCGCGTCCGGCCTCGGCGCCGCCGTATCCGGCATAGTGTTTGACACAGGTGGCGATGCGATCCGGATCGGCGATATCATCACCCTGGAAACCGCGGACCTGTGCCGCACCCATAATGCCGTTCAGCATCGCGTCTTCGCCGCAGGTCTCCATAACGCGGCCCCAGCGTGCATCGCGCACGTAATCGACCATCGGTGTGAACGTAAGGTGCAGACCGCTTGCGGACGCTTCGCGCGCCGCCATCCGGCAGCATTCTTCCATCAGTTTGGCATCGAACGATGCACCCATTGCCAGCGGGATTGGATAGGTGGTCTTATAGCCGTGAATAACGTCCTGCATAAAGAGCAGCGGGATCTTGTTGCGGTCCTCTTCGAGATGCTTTTTCTGGATCGCGATCGCTTTTTCGCTGCCGTTTGTGTTGAGCGCGGTGCCGATTTTTTTGAGATCGTCGGGATTTAAACGGAATGCCTGATCGGGTCCGGTGAGTGTCTCGGTTCCCATCAGGAAAAAGTTTGCTTCAATCTGAATGAGCTGACCGACTTTTTCGTCGAGCGTCATCTGAGCGATCAAGTCTTTGAGCTGTTTTTTCGTTTTCATACGGTGCACTCCTTTGTAAAGGATGAATTGTAATAAAATCAGTATAGCACGGATTTCGGAATTGTGCCATCCTATTCGTCGGAAATTTCATACTACGCAAATTTCATCCTGTTTTCACGCCTTTTTCACATTTTTGCGGTATACTGAGAAAAACGATTCCGAAAGGAAGATTATATGATGAGATGCAGAAAAATAGCAGCATTTGCGCTGATTCTGACGTTGCTTTTGACGGCGTGTGCTGCGCCTCAGATACAGCCGGAAGTGAAAGATTCGGTTTTGATCGAATTAAGCGACAGCGGAATCAAGGTTGACGGCGGAGAAGAAACTGACGCGGTATATACGGCACACGACATCGTATATTACGAAGAAGGTAAGGATTTCACCTACGGCGAGGGCACGGCTGAGGATGCACACAGTGCAGAAGAAGCGGCCGCTCACACCGTTGTGCATATCACAAAATCCGGAACATACCGCATCAGCGGTACGCTCTCGCGCGGACAGATTGCGGTTGATTTGGGTAAAGACGCAAAGAGTGATCCAAACGCTGTTGTCACACTGATTCTGGATGGCGCGGATATCACCTGTGGGGTTGCACCGGCAATTATTTTTTACCGCGTGTATGAGTGCGGCGATGCGGAAGATCCGAAAAAGGAAGTTGATACGACCAAAGCGGGTGCAAACGTAGTGATTGCGGACAACACGGTAAATACCGTAAACGGTTCGTATGTTGCGCGCATTTATGACCCGGAGAGTGTCATTTTAAACGAAGCAGAGACCGCGGTCGAGGATGCGAAAAAGCTTCATAAATACGACGGCGCGTTCTATTCGAGAATGTCGATGAATATAAACGGCGGCAAGGAAAACAGCGGTGTTCTGAATATCCGTGCAGAGAACGAAGGACTCGGCACGGAGATGCATCTGACGGTTAACGGCGGCAACATCCGTATCGAATCCGGAAACGATGGCATCAACACGAACGAGGACGGCGTTTCGGTTACGACGGTAAACGGCGGTACGCTCGATATCCGCGTGACGGGAGAGACCGGAGAAGGAGATGGCATCGATTCCAACGGCTGGCTTGTTATCAACGGCGGCCGTGTAACAGCGGCGGCCTGCTCGTTCAGCGCAGATGCCGGTATCGATTCGGATATGGGTATCCATATCAACGGCGGCACGGTGATCGCCGGCGGCAGTATGCTTGACCGCATTGAGGACGGCGGGCAGACATACGCAGTGTTCTCGTTTGCACAAAAGCAGGACGGAAACGTACCGATTACGCTGAAAAACGAGGCGGGAAATGCGGTTTTGACGCATACGCCGCAGAACGCGTATTCGATTCTTGTTTACAGTTCTCCGGAATTAACACCGGGCACATACACGCTTTTTGCCGGCGATCAACAGCTTGCCGGACAAGGCGGCGGTATGATGGGCGGATTTGGCGGAAAATTCCCGGGCGGAAAAGGTGACGGCACAGAGCCGCCGGAAGGTATGGAACGACCAGAAGGCATGGAACGACCGGAAGGTATGGAACGACCGGAAGGTATGGAACCGCCGGAAGGCATGGAGCGACCGGAAGGTATGGAACCGCCGGATGGTATGCAGCTACCGGAAAACGGCGGAAATCCCGGCGCGATTGAATGGCACGATGAAAATGCACAGACACAGAACAGCGCATTCATCATTGTGTCCGGCGCGAACCGGTTCAGCGGAATTGCACCGATAAAAGAATAATGGAAAGGACCGTTCGGATGAACGGTCCTTTGCTGTTGTGCCGCCGATTGAACGGGCGGGAAAAATGTGGTATGATAAAGAAAACGAAAGGAATGAACGGCATGATGTTTGAGACCGAGCGCCTTGTCCTTCGCCCGTGGTGTGAAGAGGATGCGGCGGATTTATATCAATATGCGAGCGATCCCGAGGTAGGACCGCCGGCGGGCTGGCCGGTGCATACAAGTGTTGAAAACAGCCGCGAGATCATAAGGAACGTACTTTCGGCAAAGGATACCTTCGCTGTTTGCTTAAAAGAAACCG
Source organism: Oscillospiraceae bacterium (assembly GCA_045133675.1). GTDB lineage: Bacteria > Bacillota > Clostridia > Oscillospirales > Ruminococcaceae > Paludihabitans. The sequence continues at coordinate 11,598 of JBGUUS010000164.1, forward strand.
GAAAGGCGATCGGCAGTGTCGGTCTGCACCGGAATGATATCGCAGAGGCTGACGATGAATACGAGCTTGGCTACTGGCTCGGTAAATCGTTCTGGGGTCAGGGCATAATTCCGGAGGCATCGCGCGAGATGCTGCGCTATGCGTTTGCGGATCTTAATATGGCGCGTGTGTGGTGCGGTCACTACGACGGAAACGTAAAATCCCGCCGCGTGATGGAAAAACTCGGCTTTCGCTATCATCATACGACCGAAGGCATCGAAATCAGCCTTTTGGGCGAGGTTCGGACCGGACACGTTATGCTTTTGACGAGAGAAATGTGGGAAGCGCAAAACCGATAAACCGCTGACGTTTAAGGAGGTCAATATGCCATTACAAATTATCAGACAGGATATCACGAAAATGCGTGTTGACGCCATCGTGAACACGACGAATGAGGAAATGATCGGTTACAGCGGCATTGACCTCGCTGTGCACCGAGCGGCGGGACCGCAGCTTGATGCGGAATGCGCAAAAATTGCGCCGCTTGGTCTTGGTACGGCCAAAATCACACGCGGCTATAATCTGGGTGTCCGATACATCATTCATACCTCCGGTCCTGTATGGAAAGGCGGGCTTTCCGGCGAGAGCATTCTCCTCAGATCCTGCTATGTCGAATCGCTGAAGCTGGCGGTGGAAAACGGATGCAGTACGGTGGCATTTCCGCTGATTTCCTCCGGTGCATACGGATATCCGAAGGATCAGGTTTTGAAATTCGCCATTCAGGTCATAACGGAGTTTCTGTTCGATCACGAACTGACGGTGTATCTCTGCGTATTTGACCGCACCTCCTACGAATTCAGCCGGGAGCTCTTTTCGGAGATCAGCGAGCTCATCGATGACGGCTATGTGAAAGAGCGCGGCGGGATAGCGGCCCGTGCACTCCCGCAGGCGTTTTTTGAAGAGGATGCGTGTGAGGAACGCGGAAGACCTGCGCAGAGGATGACGGTCGCACGCCGGGCAGAGCCGACGGCAGGCAGTGCCGCAGGAAAATCACTGCAGGAATATATGCAGTCGATGGAGAAATCGTTTGCATACAAGCTGTTCGACTGGATCGATGCGCGCGGAATGACCGATGTGGAGTGCTATAAGAAAGCGAACGTCGACAAAAAGACGTTTTCGAAGATCAAATGCAATCCGCAGACGTATAAGCCCTCCAAACAGACGGCTGTTGCTTTTGCGATCGCGCTGCGCCTCAATCTGGAGGAGACGCAGGATCTGCTGGCTTCTGCCGGGCTGACGCTTTCGCGCAGTTTTGCGTTTGATAAGATCATCCGCTATTTCATTCAAAAGGAAATCTACGATATTTTCGTGATCAACGAAGCGTTGTTTGAATTCGATCAGGTGCTTCTGGGCTGCTGAGTGAAAGTCTCCCGGCGAGCGACCATTTCCGTTTGATAAACCGGTATAATGTGGTTGTAAGGTTCAAGAAAGCCTTGCAGCCACATTTTTTTAAGGCGCTTTGATTAAAGAAGCGCCGCAGAAACCGGAAAGCAAAGAAAAGGAGCAATGCATCATGACGAGAAAAAACAACATTACGGAACTGGTATTCATCCTGGACAGAAGCGGATCCATGGCGGGTCT
>JBGUUS010000165.1:0-4013 GCA_045133675.1 Oscillospiraceae bacterium
ACGGATCATCTGAGTGCCTCGATCGCACGTTCAACCGAGAGTTTGATCTCAACGCTGTTGCGCTGTTCCGGCGTTGCGCGGTAATCAAAAGTCGTTGTAAAGGTATGCACGTCTTCGCGGAGTTTTTTGAAATACGCCCGCTCGGTCTCGGTCACCTTTTCGATGATGGCATTGGCATGCTTTTTCGGGAGTGCGTCGCGAATGGCGCTGCACAGAAGCTCATAGTGTTCAAAGCAAAAATACGGCTGATCAAAAAGACGTGCCGCAAATTCCGGCTCGGCAGCAGCGGTGCGCGCCGTGTTGCGCAGGAGTTTTTCCATAACACCGTCGATCTCCTTGCAGACAAAACAGGTGTGTGCCGGCGAGAACTTCTCTTTCGGAGAAGCCGGCATATAGTTATCGAGCAGTTCATCGAGATGGGTTTCCAGCATCAGCGCAAGCGAAAGACGGTTTTTCTGCTTAAGCATCATATCAAAGTGCGTGCCGCAAAAGCCGTATTTATTCGTTTCGATACGAATATCCGGCTCCATCATTGCCGCACCCATGATATATTCGATACAGCGATCCTCGAGCATTTTGCGCATGCGGCAGATCGGACAGCCATCTTTTACGCTGAACACGTCGTTTAAAGGAATGGTATAAATGGATTCTTTCATTCTTGACGAACCTCCGTTTGATATGTTAGGATAAACCCCATGAAGGGTGTGTGATACATTTGGAAAAATGGAAAAAAGACGGCGGCGATATTCTCTGGTTCGTAACCGAAAAAGAATGCTCGCTCGCTTTAACGCTCGACTGCGGACAGAGCTTCCGCTTTGCTCCGGTTGACGGCAATACCTTTGAAGGCATCGCACACGGCCGGATTTTGAAAATGCGGCAGGAAGCAAACGCAATCCGCTTTTTTGATATGAGCGAGGCGGAATTTTCTTCCGTCTTTGCACCGTATTTTGATATCGATACCGATTATACCGCGCTGAAAGATGCCTTTTCATCGGACGAAACGCTGAAAAAAGCCATCGCCTGCACCGAAGGCATCCGCGTATTAAAACAGGACGGATTTGAAACGCTGATCTCATTCCTCATCTCGCAGAACAACAATATCCCGCGCATCAAAAAGAGCATCGGCCTTTTATGCGAGCGCTTCGGCAAAGAGCTTGCTCCGGGAAAATTCAGCTTTCCGGATGCGCAGACGCTCAGTAAATGTACGGTCGAGGATCTCACAGGACTTTCGCTCGGCTACCGCGACCGCTATCTTATCGATGCGGCAAAGCGCGTTGCAAACGGCGAACTGGATTTAAACGCACTCGAGACACTTCCGCTCGATGAAGCGCGCGCAAGGATCCGCACGGTGATGGGTGTCGGACCGAAAGTTGCAGAATGCGTTCTTCTTTTCGGATTTAAGCGCCATGCGTGCTTCCCGATGGATACGTGGATCAAAAAAATCATGGCGGCCTATTATCCGGACGGTTTTCCCAAAGCGTTCGCCGAAACGGCCGGTATTGCCCAGCAATATCTGTTTCACTACGCACGGTGTTTTGCCGATTTCACCTGATATCAGCAAGCGGATCGCTTTTGCGGTCCGCTTTATTTTGTTTTGCTTTTGGTATAAAGCCACGCAGCGAAAAGCGACGTGAGCGGAATCGTAAACAGGATACCGAAGCTGCCGGCAATCGCCTGCATAATCTCCTCAACGATCATTTCGCGGTTAAACAGCGAGAGGAACGAGCTTTCGTTTGCAACAGTAAGCAACACAACGGAAAGCGAACTGCCGATATAGGCAAGGATGAGAGTGTTCGCCATCGTACCCATGATATCGCGGCCGATCGTCATACCGGAACGGAAAATCTCTTTAAAATTGCGGCGCTCGCCCATTTTCTCGCTGACTTCCAAAAGCGAGGACGAAAGCGACATCGAAACGTCCATAACGGCACCAACCGCACCGACCAGAATTGCGCCGAACAAAAGTGCGCGCAGATCAACCTGCACATCGTCCATCAGCATCAGATACATCGATTGCTCGTCCGACATACCGGTAAGATGCAGAAGATTGCTGACGAGCAGTGTGAGCAGCGCGGTGACGGCGATACCGCCGGTGCATCCGACCGCCGCACAGATGCATTTTTTCGTCGCACCGACCACAATCAGAAGTGTCATAACGATGATATAAACACAGGTGATTCCGGCGGTGAGATAGATATTGTATCCCGAAAGGATGGAAGGAACGAATACCACGAAAATCGCAAGGCACGTAAAAATGAGCGAAACGATCGTGTTAAATCCGTTTTTCCGTCCAAAGATCAGAAGGAATACAAAGAAAAGCAGACCAAGCCAGATCAGGATCGGAATACGGTGATACTCCGAAAAGGTCCATACAAATTCTTTGCCAAGCTCATTTCCCTCTTCATCCAAAACAGGTGCCGAGGAATATGCCAGAATAACCTCGTCGCCTTTTTCAACGCGCTTTGGCATCGAAACCAGGATGGAGTCACGCTCCTGCGTTACTTCAACGGTATGACCGCTCATCTCGCCGCTTGTGATCTCCGCCTCAAAGGTGACCTTCTCCATTGTATAGAGCATCGGAGCGCCCTCGATATAGTACTCTTCGGAATCGACAGAAAGGATTTCCGTAACCTTCGCGGAGTATTCAAGCGAAGAAATGCTGCCGAAATAAAAATCCGAAAAAGCAAACTTTGCGCCGACGACAATATATAAAACCGAAAGCAGGATCACACAAACGTAAACGATGCGGTCCTTATGCTTTTTGAAAAACGCTGCCATATGATAAACTCCTGTAAAATTTCTCTTTTTATTGTACCCTTTTTTGTCCTCTGCGTCAATATAAAGCGCTTTTCTCCTTTTCTTTGCAAAACCGTTTGCAATTTTTTCCGGTTTGTATTATAATGTGATTGATCATGTGAAGTTTGCGCTTTGCATGGTTATCCTAATCGTAAATCGGCGTGCCGCCGCCTATACTGCGGCAGTTGTGTCACACATGTTTGTGTGGCCAAGAAAGGATATGGTGTTATTATGTTGGTTTCCGCAAGAGACATGCTTGTTAAAGCAAAAGCAGGCAAATATGCAGTTGGTCAGTTCAACATCAACAACCTCGAATGGACCAAAGCAATCCTCCTGACCGCACAGGAACTCAATTCCCCGGTTATCCTCGGCGTTTCTGAGGGTGCTGGCAAATATATGTGCGGCTACAAAACCGTTGTTGGTATGGTAAACGGTATGCTCGAAGAGCTGAAAATCACGGTTCCGGTTGCTCTGCACCTCGACCACGGCTCCTACGAAGGCGCTAAAAAATGCATCGAAGCAGGCTTCTCCTCCATCATGTTCGACGGTTCTCACTACCCGATCGACGAAAACGTTGCTAAAACCACCGAGCTCGTTAACATCTGCCGCGAGAAAGGTCTCTCCATCGAAGCAGAAGTTGGCTCCATCGGCGGCGAAGAAGACGGCGTAGTTGGTGCTGGTGAATGCGCTGATCCGAACGAGTGCAAAATGATCGCTGACCTCGGCGTTGATATGCTCGCTGCAGGCATCGGCAACATCCACGGCAAATACCCGGCAAACTGGGCTGGCCTGAGCTTTGAGACTCTCGACGCTGTTCAGCAGAAAACCGGCGATATGCCGCTCGTTCTCCACGGCGGTACCGGCATTCCGGAAGACATGATCAAAAAAGCAATCTCCCTCGGCGTTGCTAAAATCAACGTAAACACCGAGTGCCAGCTCGCATTTGCTGCTGCTACCCGTACCTACGTTGAAGCAGGCAAAGATCTCCAGGGCAAAGGCTTTGACCCGAGAAAACTTCTCGCTCCGGGCTTTGAAGCAATCAAAGCTACCGTTAAAGAGAAGATGGAACTCTTCGGCTCTGTTAACAAAGCTTAATTGAATCCTTACTAAATTGGCGATACCTGAGGAAACCCTCGGGTATCGCTTTTTTATTCAAAAAAGACCGTTGAAACAACGAAAACGACCGAATAGACAAAAAGCGAGACTTCCCTTTTCAT
>JBGUUS010000166.1:0-6783 GCA_045133675.1 Oscillospiraceae bacterium
GAAACCGTGACCGCGAAGCGAAAAGCGCGCCTCGGCATTTCCTTCCGGATAGAATTTTACAAGCTGCACCCGGTCTCCGGTCACAAATGCCGCAAACGAAATGTGGTGCGCTTTCGTCATCGGATGCGTGACCGAGATGAAATGTTCATCTTCCACCGCCTCAACCGAAATCATATGTTCTTCGTCCGCTTCTTCCGCTTCCAGCGGCGGCAGCACGATTCCGCAGCAGCTGACCACCGAATCGCCCGTACTGTGTATGATATTTCCGCAGACAGGACAAACGTAAAATTTCGAACGCATCAGATTCGCCGATACATTTTTGTTGACGATCTGCTCGCCGTTCATCAGTTCAATCAGCGAGATATTGAGCGCCTGCGCAAGCGGCTGTAAAAGCGAAACATCCGGCAGACCTTTCGCCGTCTCCCATTTTGATATTGTTTTATCGCTGACGCCGATTTTATCCGCAAGTTCGGCCTGCGTCATATTCCGTTTTTCCCGCAGTTCCTTGATCGTACTGCCTGTTACGTATGCGTTCATGAGATCACGTTCCTTTCGTTAAACAGCTTATCACACCGGATAAAAAGCTGCAACCTACGTACCGTAGAGATGGAAAAACGGAGGTGTCCGCCGAACACCTCCGTTGCTGCTGCAATATTACCGATACCATGCACCGTAGCGGTTGCGCTTCCAGCCTTCTTCCGCAAGTCTGCGTTCTACGCGGTCGCGGATTTCGCCAAACATGCGGATCGGCGGATTGATTGGGACGGTCAATCCCATTTCGGCATACGGGATCGTGATTCCGTCTTCGCCCGTTGCCCATTGTTTTAAGCCTTTCGTCTCCGCTACATCAAAACGAACCTCCATACCCTTTTCGCCGAATTGCAGGCTGAGATCGCGGCGACGGTTGTTCGGATGGTTCAGCAGATTCATGATACGCGGCGAACGGAATGCGTCAACCGCAAAATTCTCGACGCGCTGAACAAAGGACTCCACGTTGACATTTCCGCCGCGGATATCGATTTCCCAATCACCTTTGAATCCACCCTGCTTCGGACGGACTTCACCGCTCAGATCACTGTGTCCGGCAGTGATCGTATGCTTGTGGTAGTTCATCACACCGATCGGCGAGTGAAAACGCATAAAGATCTCGTGCTCACCCGTAGAAATCGGGATCGTGATCTCTCCGCCGTTTGCGATTGTTCCGCGCTCAACGCCGTCGATTACAACCGTCAGATTTGCGGCAGAGCCGATGAATTTACTTCCGCGTTTCAGCGTAAGGCGGCGCATCTGCTGATTCGTCCGATTCTGCTGATATGTGTTGTTATTCTGTTGGTACGTATTATTCTGCCGATACGTGTTGTTCTGCTGGTTTGCAGAACGCAGTGCCGATTTTGCTCCGCTTCTTCCGCTATTCGGATAACGGTTATCCATACGATCTTCTCCTCTATTTCAGCTTACACGGGATCGGTTTTTCCAGCAGTTCCGGAATTATCAGCCGTCTGCCGCCGCAAAGGCGAACCGCGTCTTCTGCCGAAACCTTGCTGCTCGGATTAAGATAAATCACCTGGTCATCGCGCAGACCTTCGTAATATTCTGCAAAATCGTCTGCAGCGCGGTCGTTGAGCTGTATCGCCTTTACGTTCTTCATTTTACTGAACGGTTTGATATGCTGTGTGTGCTTTCCGCACAGGTGGATGAGTCCGCCGTTTGGATATACGCCCAAAAGCTTATCATCGAGCGGCGCAATCATTTCTTCATACAGTTCGCCGGAGATCAGATGCGATGTGCATCCGCAAAGCTGACCGTAACCCGGCGGCTGCGCACGCGCCCAGGCAACAACCGGCTGCAGCTGTTTTTCCGGGATCATGCTGCGGAAATATCCGTGCAGTTCGCAGAGAAAGTCGTTGATCGTAACAAGGTCCTTCATCGCATTCTCCGGATCGGTCAGCATCTCCATTAAGATCTCAGCACCGTAAAGGTTGACCGAAATATTCAAAACACTGGCGATTACCGGCATACTGAACAGCGGAAGTGCTACGTCCGCCGCCAAAAAGGCGTTTACGATACGCTTTGTCAGTGCCCAGACTTCATCCGTTTCAAGATCCGGTTTTTTCAGGGTGCCGATCGGCGTTTCCAGCACATCGTTATACCATTGATCGTGCATGTAATATACATGTGCACCGAACATTTTGTCCACATAATGCACACCGTAAATATCCATCAAATTGAAACAAAGCGGGCGGAAGCAATCCTCGTCCAGCATGACCTCATACCGGTCGGCGAGATCTTCAAGACAGTCTTCAGCCCACAGCTCCGGTTCCGTAAAGAGATCGTGTTTTCCCACACCGATAATGCCGTTTAAGGCAAACGCATTTTCCCAGACCGGTTCATTCCCGCCGTTATCAAAAACCTGCTGCAGGCGTTCAAACCACGCATCCTGCCGCGCGATAAGATCCGGCCGATTGAGTATTTCTTTTTCTTTCGTGCTCAGTGCCATAAGATTTCATCCTTCCTTTAACCGTGCATTTCATCTATATACGCTTTTAACGCGCCGGCGAAACATTCGCCCAGCTTTTTCATTTTTTCGGCATCCACCTTGTTTTCCGGTACACCAAAATACGTCGTCTCCAGTGTGAGAGAAAGCTCGTTTTCTTCCCGGTTTTTCATGTGTCCCGAAAACGACGTGCTGATTCCGCCTTTGTTCCAGCCGCTTTCCGGCGGATAGTCGTTTTTCTTTTCATATTGCAAGGCATCCGGCGTCAGAGATTTTTCCAAAAGCATACCGAATCGGTTGAGGCGGTCCAGCTGCAGCCGGTTCTGTACAATAAATACCGTATCGTTTTCTTTCGTCAGATGCCACGGCGAATGAAAATCGATAGCGAAATGACAGCCATGTTCCTCGGCATACGCTTTGAGCGCGGCACACTCCGGATAGATCGAAGGTTCCTCAGGGCTGTAATCACGGTTATGGTCGTGCGGCGCGCGGCTTTTTCCCTGATCGCCACGGATTACACCTTCGTAATCCACAAACGGCACGCAGAACACCGTCGTATCCGGAATCGGGTTTTGCACCAATTCTTCGAGAACACCTTCCAGCACGAAGTTTCCTGTCGATTCGCAGGCGTGATGTCTTGCTGTCAAGATGATGCTCGTTTTCCCGCTTCCAAATCTGACACAGGGAATGCCGCTGCCCTTATATCCTTTGCAAAGCTCTTCCACGGCAAGGCCGTGTTCTTCGGCGAATTTCAAAAATCGCGCCGGATGATAGAGCATACTGTGCGCAAAGTAGACCTTTTTCTCTTCCGCGCCAAAATGATACGTAAAGGAATCGCCGTCCAACTGATCGAGCCAATGCCAGTGAACAAGGTCGTAACTGACGGCAGGACCGAAATAACCGAGTCTGTCTTTCTGGAAATGAAACGTCAAAGTCTGATTTTCAGCGCCTTCCACGCAAAATGCCCAGTAAAACCAATCCTCCATCGTATCACGGAGCTCGTTCTCCAAAATAAACGCAGTTCCTTTCTGCTCTTTTACAACGATATTGCCGCCGATAAAATCCGTATGTATCCGCATCATAATTCACCTCTTTCTCTTTTGGGAGATTTTCTTACTTTACATACTATCATACTGCGCCCAAAAAGTAAACGCAAGATTCCGCGGTGACATCACAAGCCCGCTTTTATATACGCAAAAACGCGGCCGGAAACAATCCGACCGCGTTTTGTATCGATTTTTTAAATCACAAATTCAATAAGTGCCATACTGTGTGCCGGAAGAACCGCTTTCAGCTCGCCGTTTTCCGCTTTCAGCTCCAATGCGCCTTCTTCGAACTCACTGTTCGGGACAATGTCCTCGGACGAATAGAGTACTGCTTTGCGCACCTCACCGATATTCTGAATCGCAAACATCTTCTCCGCGTCAAACGAGCGGTTGATGAGCGTGCAGGAGATAACACCGTTTTTCTCCGTTGCCATGACATCTTCACTTGCTGCGCGTACGATGCCGTCCGCATGGCGGCTCATCAGCGAGATCGCGCGGCCGGTCGGCGAAAGCTCCGTATGATCCGCAAGTACGCGGAGAGCGCCTTCGTTTACCGACTCAAAGTGACATACCTGCGCAAGGCGATAGCGCTCGGCATTCTGCATGAACATATGCAGAACGGATGCTGCCATAATACCTTCGGCAACACTGCCGCGGCGGTACCACGAATACCACGCGTTCCATTCGTCGAACGAGATCTTCAGATTCTCATCATCTGCGATCTGTTCGTACAAAAGGCGCAGTCTTGCACGGAAGCAGCGGCTGACCTCGCTTACCAGACCGTAATATTCTTCTTTGCGTTTTGCCGGATCAACAAATTCCGGATAATGTGCATAGTGATGCAGCGAAACGAGCGGTGCGATCTTGCTGAGCGCTTTTGCGGAGCCTTTTGCCCAGCGGTCGTGCGGATACGGGCCCGAAGAGCAGAATACGATCTCCGGCGATACAGCGAGCATTTTCTCCGCGTGTTTGGAAACGAGATTTGCATATGCCTCCGGCGTATTTGCACCTTCCATGTGACCGTAGCCGAACTCGTTACCAAGCGACCACAGCGTGATGTTGTACGGCTCTTTAAAGCCGCGTTCGATACGCAGTTTGCCGTATTCGGTCGTCTCGTCACCGTTGCAGTATTCAACCCACTGTGCACTCTCTTCCGGGGTATCCCAGGTCGGGTTGATCGTTACAAACGGTTTTGCGCCGATCTCGCGGCAAAGCGCGATAAAATCGTCAACGTTGATTTCGTGGAAATCGTAACCCCAGGTATGCGGCTGGGTCTCGATCCACAGAAAGGACTGCAGCGGCGCGCGCTGTTCGCGCGGCAAAAGACCGTCTTTCCAGCTGTATTCGCCGGCAAAGTTGCCGCCCGGCCAACGCAGCAGACGGATTCCGAGCTCTTTCATCTTCTCGATAACGTCAACGCGCATACCGCGGAAATTCTCTTTCGGCATCAGCGAAAGCGTACCGATCCATACCGTCGTTACATCTTCGAACGTTACTTCAAGACGTGCGTCCGTGTCATCCGCCGTTGCTTTGAGCGTACACGTTTTTTCAGCGTAATCACCGGTCGAAGCAACGAGAATTTTCTCATCCTGCACCGTTTTGTCGGCGGAAAGGAGGCGTACGGTGATTTTTACATCATCCGAGAAAGCACGGATCACCGTCAGAAAATCATATTCTTTTCCGGCTTTTACGGTAAGGTCGCGCTGACCGAGACCGACACGGCCGGTTTTATAGTTGGTAATTGCCTGCGCGTTGCATTCGTGTGCGCGGTTCATTTTGTTTCCTGCAACGTGGCGGGTATACGGCTGCTGGCTGAAGAAGAAATGTGCGGTTTCTCCGATCGGGTACCAGCCGTGCGCATAACCGAAACGGCTCGGCTTACCGACAAATTTACGGTTTTGCAGCATCTGTGCCGCAAGACCGCCATTGATGCCGCCGCGCGTATGCTCAAGGTTATCACCGAACAGCATCGGCGATACACGGTCGGTTGCACTCATATCAAATGCAACTGCTACATCCGCGGAATAGACAGATTCATCATCCGCTTCACCCTCCGAAAGGCCGCCGTTTAAGATTTCCGGTACATCGCAGAAGAACAGCATCGCCATGCTTCTCAGCGTGTCGTCATCCGGGCAGACCTCACCTTTTTCCCACTGCAAAACTTCCTCTTCGCTCGCAACGAGATAGTCCGCAAACTGTTTTTCCGATAAATTCAGATTCAAACGCGATGTCTGAATGAATTTTCCGATTTTTTTCATATCCATAAAAAACGGCTCCTTCCGTACAGCGCAAAAGCACTGCCATTTCCCTGTTTCTATTGTTCAGTATATCGAAAGCACCGGGCAAATGCAAGGGCTTTCTTTACTTTCGCTTTGCCAGTACGGTGATAACACCCATAACACCGCCGAACAACAGCCACGACATAAAGAACATATCAAGCCACGGCGCCATCATGAACAGTTCGCCGATCGAATCGCCTTCACCGAACAGCCAAAGGAGAAGCGGTGTGAGCGCCATAAAGCCGACCGTCATAAACAATCCGAACAGGCCGCCCATCAGAATGAAAACGAGCAGAAAGATGATCCAGCCCGGAATTTCGCCGACTTCCTTGCGTTCTGATTTGGTCAGCGGTTTGAGTTCCGCTTTTTTCACTGCGATCGCAATACGTCCGCCGAGATCGTCCGAAAGAACCTCGCCGCTTTCGTCGGTATACTCGCTTTCATATATAACGGAGTTGAAGAAGCGGCGTCCGTTCGCGTTGAACAGACAGGTCCAGATATCCGTCGGTTCCTCGCCTTTTTTAAGCCGCTGCGTTCCGCAGAGGAACTCTATCGCAATGTGGTCGTTGAACCACAATTCCGTGCAGTGAATATGATGTGCCGCGCGTTTTTCACAGCCGACGAAGTAGCTCATATTATACGAATCCGCAAGGTGGATGCCTTTGATCGGTGCAACCTTGATAAAATCCGGGTAAGTACCCGTATAGCCCTGTTTATGTAAGGTCTCTTCGATCTGCGCGCGGATCTCTGCAACCGTTTCCGGCGCGTGCGTCTGCGCCATCCCCGGATACTCTTTCTGTGACTCACAAACTTCATAGAATATATCACGCCAGAGCGTCTCGTTTTCGATCCGGTTCAGTTCGTCAATCAACGTGTCTGCCGCATGTTCGCGTTTTTTATCGTTTGGATACTCTTTTTCGCGTTTTTCGATCTCACGCACGAGTTTTTCAAGGCTATGGTTTTT
>JBGUUS010000167.1:0-30427 GCA_045133675.1 Oscillospiraceae bacterium
CCGTTGCTCCACACCGTGTGCGTTTTGAGAACCTCTTTCTGCGCGATCAGCTCCTCTAAGCTTCTCTCGGTGTGCAGCGGCAGCGGTTTATGGATAAACCCGCTCTCCAAAACCTCTGTCCAAAACGCTCGTTGCATCGTATAATCCCTCTCTTTCTTTATCATGGAAACGTTCTTTATACTGTTACAATACTACACGGATTTTCATTTGTCAAGTTTCTTAACAAAAAGAGAGTAAGCTCCGGCGGAACTTACTCTCCTGTGTTTTATACTTCTGCAGTCATGCCGTCGTAGGAAGCGAGCATACCGTATCTTGCGGCATCTTCCTCGATCTCTTCATGGCAGAGATATTTGCAGTTGTGGGAATAGTGGTTGACGATAAACACGGTCTTTTCGTCCGCGAGTCCTCTTTTGAGCATATCCTCTTTGACCTGTGCACAGGTCTCAATGCCCATATGACCGCGCGTTTCAAAGAGCTTGCCAAATGTGCAGTCCAGCGAAACGAGGTCGAAATGGAAATCCTTCATGAATTCCCAGTTATCCTCGCGCAGATAGCCGGTGTCGTGCGCATAGAGCAGCGTTTTGCCGTCTTTTTTATCGCGGATGATGTAGATGAAGCATTTTTCATACGGATTGTGGTCCGCAAGCATCGGCCATACGGTGTAGTTTTCGAGCTCAAGCGGCTGATACTCGGTCAGTTCCACCATCGGCGCAACCTCGCGCATTTCGCTGTTCCAGCCGATCGCCGCAATCTGATCGTACTTTTTCACAACGCCGTCGCTGCCGTAAATCGGAAGCGCGTGCGGTGCGCGGAATTTCGTATACCCGCTCTGGCGGCAGGCAATATCTTCCGGATAAAAGTGGTCTTCGTGCGAATGCGTGATCAGCACATTTTTTACCTTGTTGAGATCAAGACCGCCGTACAGCGTGTGCAAAAGCGTATCCGCCGGAAAATCGATCAGCAGATCGTCGTTGACGAGTGCCTGACTGCGGGTACGGATGCTTTTTCCGCCTTTTTCGGCGGAAACACGGCAGGATTCACACTGGCAAAAGAGCGCCGGCCAGCCTTCTGCGGCAGCTGTGCCATGATACGTAAGTTTCATACAATCACCTTATTTTCTCCACGTCGGAACGCGGTGTGTTGCGATATGTGCCAAAACAGCCTGCGAACCGGTCTGGCTGAAATGCAGACCGTCGCCGCTGCTGTAGCTTCTCTCAAGCGCGTTGTTGCCGTCTTTCATTGCCGAAGCGGTGTCGAGATAGTAACAGCCGAGCTCCTCCGCCAAAAGCAGCAGGCGCGCATTCATCTCGTCGATCTCCTCGTTCGTATAGCCGTGCTGCGCCGCCCATGTAAGCGATACCGGCAGAATGCTCTCGATAACGAACGCCGTTTTCGGCGAAGCCTGAATAAAGCCTTCCATCATCTCTTTATACTCTTCATAGAACGCATCGTCGTCCATATAGCCAAAGCCGTTGATACCGAAGTTTACGATCGCGACTTTCGGTGCAAACGCGGTGAGAGCCTCCGGAATCGTCATGATCGCGATATCTTCAACGACAACGAGTTTCTTGGTAAGGGCATCCATATGGAACATACCGGTCTCGGCCCAAGTCTGGCTCGCCGGAATGCCGACAAGCTGAAAACCGACGGTGCGCGAGTCACCGATAAAGATCAGATCATCAAGATATTCCTGGTTTTTCGCTCCCGTATACTGAAGCTGTGTCGGATAAACGAGTTCGCCTTCCTCGTTACGGTTAACGCTGGTTACTTCGCCGGCCGGAACACGTTCCGGAATCGGACAGTCACCGAGGCAGAATTTTTCGCCGCACTTGATGCACGGAACGGTATAATAAGCAAGTACTGCCGAAGCCACGAGGCAGATAACCGAAATCGTGATCAGCGCTGTATATGCCCAGCCGCGTTTTGCCGGTGCTTTTTGCGGTTTTGGCGCTTTTGGGGCTCTTTTCTTCGGTTTTGCCGCATGCTGCATCCGATTCTGCTGTCTCAAAACAAATCTTTCCTTTCCTGTAAAATGTCTTCTTTTTCATTTATTCTTGAGCATACCCTATATTGTACCACAAAAAAGCGGCAAAGCCAACCCGCTTTGCCGCTTAAATATGAAGTTTTTTCGAAAGTTATGCCTCTTTTTTGAATCCCATGCGGATAAACTGCTCTTCGGGTGCATCGTTTTCCCGCATCAGCTTCTGCATCAGCTCACACATCCGTGCTTCAACCGCTTCATCGCAGATCGGCGAAAGCTGGCCCGGATCGTTCGCTGTGTCAAAAAGCTGTGTCGGATACCGGTACTGCCCGTTAAAACAATGGCTCACCGTTTTCATCACCGGTAATCCTTTGGTAAAGGAAAGCGGATCGTTTCGTTCCATCGTTTTGAGCTCTTCATCGGAGAAAAACGCGCGGCGGTCGCCGTGGCGTGTCGGCATCAGCGTGTACTGATAAAGCGGCTTGTTCGTCTCCACCGGGCTGCGCAGATACGTATATCTGCCGTCCGTGCAGCAGATCTGTCCGCCGTGGATACCGTAAAGCGCGGCCTCGCGAACCGGTTTGTCGCACCGCATCGTCTCGTAAAGCGGCTTTCCCTGCATATCCTTTGGCAGCGGAATGTTGAAAAACTCCAGAAGTGTCGCCGGAAGGTCGATCGTCTGAACAAGGCTTTGCACGTGCTTGTCCTTTTCGCCAAGGCGCGGATCCCAGATAAACAGCGGCGCGTTCGCCACCTCATTATAAAACGGGAAATAACACTTTGCCCAGTGATCGTGCTCACCCAGCATAAAACCGTGATCGGTGCAGACGATCAGCATCGTGTCCTTCCACATATCGTACCGGTCCATCATATCGAGCACACGGCCCATGGACTCATCACACATCGAAAGGAGCGCCGCATATTCCATCCGGACGTGATTGACCGATTCCGCATCCTCGGTCACCTTCTGATACAGCGGCCAGTCGAACAAAGCGCCGCGGTATTCGTGCGGATAGAGGTCTTTGAAGCGCTGCTGGGAATAAAACGGCTCGTGCGGATCGAATGTCTCAATCTGCAAAAACCAGTTGTCCGCATCGCGGTTGCGCTCCATAAAATGGAGTCCGGCATCAAATGTCAGCGTCTGCGACTGTTTTTCGACGGTATCCATATATTCGCGGTTTACAAAATCCTGCTCGTTCCAATAGAGCTCTTCGCGGCCGTTGCGGTTTTCGGGACGCTCAACGCCGCCGACAACGCCTTTCCACGCATCGCCTTCCTGTCCGCGGAACGCTTCATACGAACGGTAGCGCGTATGATACGTCGCGCCGCCATCCTCAAAATAGTGGTAGTGATCGGTGACGAGGTGCGAATGTACGCCGTTATCCTTTAAGATCTCCGGCATGGAGTCATCAAACGGCTCCATCGGACCCCAGCTTCTATGCAGAAAATTGTACCGTCCTGTGTGCAGCTCGCGGCGCGCCGGCATACACGGCATACTGCCGACAAACGCCGTATCGAACGTGACCGTCTCTTTTGCAAGGCGGGTGAAATTCGGTGTATGCGTCCACTCGCAGCCGTACGGCTCGAGCATCCTGCGGTTTAAAGAATCGAACATAACCATAACAGCTCGCATCATTCAAAACCCCTTTCTTTGTTTTATTGTAGTACGCACCCTCACTCCTGTCAAGAAAAGCGCGGAGCAAAACCAAACTTTCTGTTTACGCAGCCGCTTTTTCGTTGTATACTAAAGTTAAGTTTTGAAAAAGGAGAACGATATGAAAAACGCATTTGATCTCACTCTGGAAGAACCGCTTTTTAAGCGCGGCGCCTTTCGTCTGCGCACCGTCGATGTCGTCTTTTTGATGTTTATTACCACGTTTGCCGTTGTTGCGCGCGCCGGATTTTTCCCGCAGGTCAGCGGCGACTACACCAATTTCCTTTCCGACTGGTTTGACGCCATCAAAAACGCCGGCGGTATCTTTGGCATCGGGCTTGATATCGGTGACTACACACCGCCGTATCTTTACATCCTCGCCCTGCTCACATATCTGCCGATCAGCAGCCTTGCTTCCATCAAGCTCGTCTCCTGTATCTTCGATTTTATCCTCGCGTTTACCGCTTTAAAAACCGTCTTTCACCTGACGAAGAAAAGCACATACGCCATTGCGGCATATACAGCCGTTCTCTTCTGCCCGACCGTTGTTTTAAACGGTGCGGCCTGGGCACAGTGCGATGCGATCTTCACCGCGTTTTTGCTTCTCTCGTTCTATGCGGTGCTCAAAAACCGGCCGCTGCAGTGCTGCATCTGGTTCGGTATTGCCTTTTCGTTTAAGCTGCAGGCGATCTTTTTTGCACCGATTTTCCTCTATCTCTGGCTGCGCGGCAAGGTAAAACTGCGCCATCTGTTTGCGATCCCTGCTGTTTTTGTCGCTTCGGTCATTCCGGCGTGGCTTGCCGGCCGCGATTTCTTCGACCTGCTCTTTATCTATTTCAATCAGGCGGGACAGTATAAAAACCTCTCGAAAAATGCGCCGAGCATCTGGAGCTTGCTTGCCGACACGCAAAACAGCGGCGCAAGCCTTTTCGGCGTTATGCTTGCAGGCACAGTGGTACTCCTGTTTTTGTACTGGCTGTGGAACGCGCACAAATCGCCGTCGGACGATATCCTGCTCGGTGCTGTGCTCTTTTTGCTGCTGGTCATCCCGTTTTTACTGCCGCATATGCACGAGCGCTATTTCTTCCCGGCGGATATTTTCGCGATCCTGTTTGCCTGCAAAGCACCGCGCAAGCGCTTCCTCATTCCGCTTTGCACCGTCACTGGTTCGCTTTTATCGTACCTGCCGTTTTTGTTCGGCAAAAAACCGGTGGAACTCACCGTTGCGGCACTTTTCATTTTAGCCGCCATCGTACTCACGGGCAAAGACCTGCTTGAAACCGCACCGAATAAATAACGAGAACAAGCGAAGCTTCCGGGCTTCGCTTGTTTTTATACTCTGCGTGTATATTTTAGCACTCTTATTGCGCGAGTGCTAAAGTTAACAATTTAGACATATTTTCGATATGATGAAAACACAAATCCCGTATAAAATAAGGCTGTACCGCAAAAGGCGGTGCAGAAAGGCGGGTACAAAACATGAATGCTCAAAAATTCACCCAACGCTCTTTGGAAGCGGTCCAGTCCGCGCAGAACCTTGCGCTTGAACAGCAGACGATGCGGCTGGACGAAGAGCATCTCCTGCTTGCTCTTTTAAAACAGGAACAGGGTCTGATTCCGCAGCTGCTCACCTCGATGCAGCGCGACGTAAAGGCGCTGGAAAACGATACACAAAAGCAGGTCAACTCCCATCCGTCCGTCAGCGGACCGGGACGCGAAGCCGGAAAGATCTATATCTCCGGCGAGCTGGACAAGGTTTTGACCGAGGCGGAAAATATTGCCGACAGCATGAAGGATGAGTATGTCTCCGTTGAACACCTCTTCCTTGCCCTGCTCGATTATCCGAACGACGCGGTCCGCACGCTCTTTTCGCGCCACCGCATCGATAAAAATCTCTTTTTGCAGACACTTTCCGCCGTTCGCGGCAATCAGCGCGTAACCTCCGCTTCGCCGGAAGGCACGTATGACGCGCTCAAAAAATACGGCACCGACCTCGTTGAACGCGCACGCGACAACAAGCTCGATCCGGTTATCGGCCGCGACGATGAGATCCGCAACGTCATCCGCATCCTCTCGCGCAAAACGAAAAACAATCCGGTTTTGATCGGTGAACCGGGCGTCGGCAAAACCGCGATCGCAGAAGGTCTTGCCCAGCGTATCGTCCGCGGCGATGTCCCGAACAGCCTGAAAGACAAGACCGTTTTCTCGCTCGATATGGGTTCGCTGATCGCAGGCGCAAAATACCGCGGCGAGTTCGAAGAACGTCTGAAAGCCGTTTTAGCCGAGGTCAAAGAGTCCGACGGCCGCATCCTTCTCTTCATCGACGAGCTGCACACGATCGTCGGCGCCGGAAAAACCGACGGCGCGATGGATGCCGGCAACCTCTTAAAACCGATGCTCGCGCGCGGCGAACTCCACTGTATCGGCGCCACCACGCTCGACGAGTACCGCCAGTATATCGAAAAAGATCCGGCGCTTGAACGCCGTTTCCAGCCGGTTTTAGTTGACGAACCGACTGTCGAAGATACGATCGCGATCCTGCGCGGCTTGAAAGAGCGCTACGAGGTCTACCACGGCGTTAAGATCCAGGACCCGGCGATCATCGCGGCGGCGACACTGTCAAACCGCTATATCTCCGACCGCTTCCTTCCGGATAAAGCGATCGACCTCATCGATGAGGCCTGCGCAATGATCCGCACGGAGATCGACTCGATGCCGACCGAATTGGATGTCATTCAGCGCCGCATCATCCAGCACGAAATCGAAGAAGCGGCTCTCCAGAAAGAGGATGACACTCTCTCGCAGGAGCATTTGAACGAGATTCGCAAGGAACTCGCCGAAATGCGCGCCGAGTTCAACGAGATGAAGGCGAAATGGGAAAACGAGAAAAACGCGATCGGCAAGGTGCAGACGCTCCGCGCCGAGATCGAAGAGATCAACGCACAGATCGAGCGCGCCCAGCAGGAATATGACTTAAACAAAGCCGCCGAACTCAAATACGGCCGCCTGCCGCAGCTGCAAAAACAGCTTGCCGAGGAAGAAGTCAAGGCGGAGGAATCCGCAAACCGCCGCTCTCTCCTGCGCGACCGCGTCACCGACGAAGAGATCGCGCGCATCATCGAACGCTGGACCGGTATTCCGGTTGCCAAGCTGATGGAAGGCGAACGCGATAAGCTCCTGCATCTCGACGATGCGCTGCACAAACGCGTGATCGGCCAGAATGAAGCGGTCACCAAAGTCTCCGAAGCGATCCTGCGTTCCCGCGCGGGTATTCAGGATCCGCACCGCCCGATCGGTTCGTTCCTCTTCCTCGGTCCGACCGGTGTCGGCAAAACCGAGCTCGCCAAAGCGCTCGCGGAACTTCTCTTTGACGACGAACATAACCTCGTGCGCATCGATATGAGCGAATATATGGAGAAGTTCTCCGTTTCGCGTCTGATCGGCGCTCCTCCGGGCTACGTCGGCTATGAAGAAGGCGGTCAGCTCACCGAAGCGGTACGCCGCAAGCCGTATTCCGTCATCCTCTTTGACGAGATCGAGAAAGCACACCCGGACGTATTCAACGTCCTGCTGCAGGTGCTCGACGACGGACGCGTCACCGATTCGCAGGGCCGCACGGTCGACTTCAAGAATACGATCCTGATTCTCACCTCGAATCTCGGTTCGCACTTCCTGCTTGACGGCATTGATGAAGCCGGAAACATCACGGAAGATGCCGAGGATGCGGTCAACGACCTGCTCAAGCGCTCGTTCCGCCCGGAATTCTTGAACCGCCTCGACGAGATCGTGCTGTATAAGCCGCTCACCCGCGCGGATATCACGCAGATCGTCGATCTGATGGTAGCCGACCTCAACCGCCGCCTCGCTGATAAACAGCTCTCGTGCGAGATCACGCCGGAGGCAAAGGAATATATCGTCGAAAACGGCTACGACCCGATGTACGGCGCGCGTCCGCTCCGCCGCTATATCCAGCGCCACGTTGAAACGCGTATCGCCAAAACGATCATCGGCAGCGATCTGATGCCGGACAGCCGATTGGTTGTCGGTGTCGAAAACGGCGAACTCACCGTTACACCGATCTCTCTTTTAAAAGCCGAATAAGCGCAAAAAATCCCGACTCAAACGAGTCGGGATTTTCTATTCACTTAAAACGTGATATCGTAACGCGTACCGTGATCGAACAGAATGCCATCGGTCAGTCTGATTTTAAGGATGACGGTATTTTCGTCACACTCATCTACATGCTCGCCGTACCACTCTGCAAATACGACAGACAGCTTATCGAGCAGCTCGGCGTTCTCCGGCAGAAGAACGTGACCGAGATTTTCGCCAACGCCGTTTGCCGTGAACCAGTCGCCGCTGATCGCCACATTCGGCAGACAGCGGATCTGACGCATCTTGTTCGAAAGCGCATTCGTAATTACGTAGAACGCACCGTCTTCATAGTATGCGCTGACCGTGCGGACCGCCGGATGACCGCCTTCAACCGTTGCCAGTGCGATGTCCGTGTTGTGCCCAAAACGCTCGTTCAGCACTTCATACGCTTTCGCCGGGCATTTCTCTTCCGGTGTCGGCTCGGAGAGATCGTCGATCGGCGTATAGCCTTTCTTCGTGAAGTATTCCTTCACGACCTCTGCCGCTTTCTTGTTATAGATGCTGTATCCGCCGTTATACGGAACGTCCTCCGGATCGGTGTTAAGGTTGCCGGCCCAATCCCAGAGTCCAAAGCCCTGTACAAACGGATAGCGCTCGCACGCTTCAAACGAAACGCGGTAGAACTCCGCCTGTGCGTCCTGATCAACAACATCGAGATAGAGCTGCTGCTGTTCCGGCGTCAGTTCTTTCCATTGTCCCGGTTTGCGCAGAACGCCGTACGGCATCGGAACGCCTTCCATAGAAACACCGCGCTCTGCCGCAACGCGCGCAAGCTCTCTGCCAAAGCGGAACGGGTTATTCGGGATCGAAAGCGTATCCTTGCAGGTCATGCAGCCGTATTCTGCAAAGAAGAACGGTTTTTTGAAGCGGTCAACGACTTTTTTGATGCGGGTGAGTTCTTGGTCCCATTTGTCGATCGGATAGTAACCGCTCGTCGAAATAACATCGAGGGCATCCCAGAACGTTACCTCATCTTCCTGATATTTATCCGCATTCCACGTGAGCGGACCGGAATAATGCTTGCGGATCTCCGCAATGCATTTGCGCCAGTCGGCATCGCGGCGCTGGGTCGAAACCATCTCACACGCAATGCAGATCATCTCAACGCCAAGGCGCTCTGCGATTTTCGCGAAATGCACCTGGAACTTGGTGTAATTTTCGAACCATTCGCTCCAGTTATACTCCGGCGGCGTCTCCTTATCAAAAAAGTTGATCGTGCCGCGCCACATTCCGTTGCGGCAGTTGAGCATCGGTTTGAAAATAACGCGCATATCGAGTTCGCGCGCCTTTTTCACAAGACGTTCAAGGCCTGCTTCATCCGGAATATGCGGACCGACATAATCGATATCAACCGAGTTGTTGTCGCTCTGCAGTGCAATAAATGCCAGAATAACGGCGTTGGCGTTCGTCTGCTCTTTCATGATTTCCATCGAGCGAAGGACGTCCTCTTTGAAACAGTCATCGCGTTTTACGTCAAAACCAAAGGTCGAACTCGCGATATAACCGTCCGGAAAACCGGGCATTTTCATAAAACAACACACCTTTCTTTCGGGGTAATTCATAAGTTCAGTATATCCGCTTAAAATACGCTTGTCAACAAAAAAGGGATGCCGAAGCATCCCTTTTTTCCATCTTATTTCTTTTTGCGTGCAACGTCTTTTACGAAATCGACGTGCTGTGCGATCTTCTCCGGATCGGTTACACGGTATTTCATCAGCGCGTTGTATGCTGCATCTACGTCAAAGTTCTTATCCTCGACAAAGCGCGGCTTTTTGAGGAGCTTTTTGAACGCTTTAAAGGTGTAGATCGGCTGGTTGTTCGGAACGTAAACGTTTGCTTTTTTGTTCGTGAAAACGATTGCGCTCTCGATGCCTACGTTGTAGATCTTCTCTTTGCCGAGAAGATGGCGGATGCAGTCGATATGAGCCTGATTCTGCATCAGCGGGTTGTACATCTGGTGGCGTTTGCTGCCCATGGTGTGCAGCCAGGTTCTCTCTTTGAGATCGCCGTAGATGTCGCCGCCGGAAGCTTTCGTCTCAACAACGAGAAGGCCGAAGAAGCCGATCAGAACGTGGTCAACCTGCGTGGTCTTGTCGTAAAGCGGCAGATAGAGATCGTTGATGACCTTATAGCTGCGGATGCGCGCAAAGCTCTTGAGTTTTTTGGCAACCATGCGCTCGCCGTCTTTGCCTGTCTTTTTGAGTTTCTGCTGATACAGTACTTTAAGAAGTACCAAAATTGCGATCACCGCAAGCGCAGCCGCGCCGGCAATGATATACGGGATATACTTTTCCATGTCTTTCCTCCGAATGATTTTGCAATACAGCTTTTCGTATCCTGTATTGCGTGCGTTAAAAAGTATTATACCACAAATGAATAGATTTGCAAACCCCGGCAATACTCTATTTGCAAACTGTTTAAAAAATCCGCCGGATAAACGGCGAAAATATCGGGAGGTTGTTTCTTATGCTGGATCGGATTGCTTTGATCCTTGTGATCGTCGGTGCACTCAACTGGGGCGGCATCGGCATTTTTGAATTTGATGCGGTGGCATGGCTTTTCGGCGGACAGACCGCGATCCTTGCGCGCGTTATCTATACGCTGGTTGCCATCGCGGGTGTATGGTGCATCTCGCTGCTCTTTCGCAAAAACGAAGTTCTCCCGGACTGAGCCGCGATAAAAAATCCGTTCCCGATCGGGAACGGATTTTTTGCTTTGTCTGTTATCAGCTCATCAAGTCCGGACGAAGCGGTGCATAGCCGTGCTTAAACACATTGGCCATACGGTAGTTCTCCTGCTTTTTCAACAGCGTGAGATACATCGGCATTTCCTCTTCCTTGATCTTTTCGTACCAGAAAACGCCGCAATTCTCATCACCCGGCGCAAAACAGATTACCGCCGGAAGTTCGGCGAGATCAGTTACCGCCAACTCTTTGCCGGTAAGATCGTAAACCGCCATTTTGAGTTCGCCGTTATCCCGGTTATATCCCTCTTCCTGTTCAAAGAACCCAACCGGTCTTCTGAACTGATAAAGATAGGTGCCGTCCGTATCATATTCGGCATACGCATACGTATCCGTTTCATCTTCCAGCGTACAGAGTTCTTCTATCGTGCCTGTCGCCATATCATAGCGTCCGAATGTGCTGTCCTTGCCGCTGATTTTCCGGCAGATAATGCCGTCTTCAAAAGGCCGCATCCAGCGATATCCGTTTGTCTCCACTTCTTTTACTTCGCCTGTCTGTATGTGATACGTTGTGCAGACCACCGCACCGTCTTCAAAATATTGCATATATGCGCGGTTACCCCAAAAGAAGGTATCAACCGAAGCGTTCGGTGCTTCAAACACCAGTTCTTCTTCACCGTTTCCGTCCATTTTCTGACGGTACAGCCGATATTTCTCGTCAACCGGCGCATAGTACAGATATCCGCGGTGAATAGCGGCAAACTGCAATACCGCATCAACCGGGAAGAGATAATCGTGAACCGTGCCGTCCGGAGAAACGCGCAAAAGCTCCGTTTTCGGGAAAAGTGTCAACTCGCCGTTGACCGAACCGGCGGAAGAAATGCAATAGAGATTGCCTTCATAGAACTGAAGAAAAGACGGCGCGGCAGAAGAACCGACAAATGCGTTGCACAGCCAGACTTTCTGCGGATCCGTTTCTTCATAATGACGGCACTCCGCTTTGGAACAGACCGGAACGGAAATCTCCGTCTCGGGATCCGCAAAGAAAAGGAAATCACTCATGATGAAATAATAACCGCCTTCACCCGGCGCGATCGCAAACGTATTGCTAAACAACGGCACAAACGACGCCGGCTGATCCGTTTCTGCGTTATATGTATCGGCTAATTGCGCATACGGATCCGAACATCCGGACAGCGTCAGCAAAAGCAGAAGCAGCACACACAACAGCTTGGCAGTAAAGCGTTTCATCCCTTATTTCCTCCGTCAGGCATTGATACGAGTTGTCGCGTCGATAGAAGCACCGTTATACGATAACGTATGCGTACCATCGGCATACATAGCTGTATACTGCTGCGTATGAGCGCTGTTTCGTGTAGCCGTAGTCGAAACGCTTGTTGAAGCGTTCGCGTTGTTTGTTGTTACCGTATTGGTTGTTAATTTCTGCTTTTCAGGATCAAAGTATTCGTATTTATGGACACACTTGGCAGTGAGACCAGCTATATTACCATAGCTGCTTGTAGCCCTAACAGACGTTTTAGCAGTATTAGAATAACTAATACTGTATCTAAATGTAGAGCCAGCATGAGATACAGAGCCGCTTGGAGGATCTCCGTAAGCTGCAAAAGCAGTTAACGGAGCCGTCAACATCGTTAAGACTAAAATAATTACAATAATGGCGTAAAATCTATGTTTCATTTTTAAAATCTCCTTCTCAAAGTTTTGACATTCTATCATTGCGTAAGATTTCAGGTTAATCTCACGCAACAGATATACTGAAGAGATATCTCATACTCCAAGCTGGAGATGTAAATCGTTGCGGGTAGTTTGAATATGCGCTATTCAAAATTACTGACATGAATTCCACCTCCTGTAATTTCACTTTTAGTATATCAATTCACAAATCATTTGTCAATAAGTTTTCTCTTTTTGTAATGAAATTTTTCCAAAAGAAAAGGCGGCACCTAAAGGTACCGCCAAAATCCACTTATTCGCCGCAGACAGAAATTTTGATCGATTTGATCACCGGGGTTACACCGGATTCTGCGTTGTCTTTCATGATCTGATAGACGATGTCAAGGCCTTCGTAAACCTGACCGAAAACCGTGTGTACGTTATCGAGCCAGATCGCACCGCCAACTTCGATGTATTTCGCCTTCTGCTCTTCGGAGTATTCGATCACATCATAGCCGTACATCGGACGAACCGACTGGTTGTAGTAATCAAACTCCAGCTCTCCTTGCGCCATCGGCTGGCTGTACATGATGAAGAACTGGCTGCCGTTCGTATTCGGACCGGAATTTGCCATCGAAAGCGCACCGGTGAAGTTTCGCAGATCGTTCGAGAACTCATCCTCAAACGGTTTGCCCCAGATGCTCTCGCCGCCTCTGCCGGTTCCTTCCGGGTCGCCGCCCTGAATCATAAAGTCTTTGATGATTCTATGGAAGGTCAGACCGTCGTAGTAGCCGTTTTGTGCGTGGGTGATGAAGTTTTCAACTGCTTTCGGTGCCTGCTCTTTAAAAAGCATGATTTTAAGCGTACCGTAGCCTTCGATCTCCATCTCTGCGAGATACTGGCCCGGTTTCGGATCTTCAAACTGGATCAGCGCGCCGCCGTCCGAGCAGCCCGCCGCCGTAACCAACAGGATCAGTGCCGTCAGAACGAACGCTGCCCATTTCATTGCGCGTTTTTTCATTCGTCAGTGCCCTCCGCTGCTGCTTTTTTCGCCTCTTCCGCTTTATAGGTCGAGATCTCGATCTTCTCGATCTTTGCGTCTTTCAGCGCGTTCCATTCGCCGGTGGTCTGCATCTGCGTCAGCTCGTTGATAACGTCCATACCTTCATATACGTGGCCGAAAACCGTGTATGCGCCGGTGAACTGCGGGAAACCGCCTTCTTCTTTATACTTCTCGATAACTTCTTCCGGGAAACCGCAGTCGAGCATTTCGTTTGCCATATCCGAGGTCGGTGCAACGTCGCCAAGGATGAAGAAACGGCTGTCAGCCAGGTATTTGCCGGAGAAGCGGTTCTCCTGATAGCCGAATACCGAAACAGCGCCCGAGAAATGCCAGAGATTTGCCGTAACTTCCGGCTGGAGCGGTTTGCCATCGTCGGTGACGAGTTTGCCGCTTCCGCCGCTGTCATCGGCAGAACCGCTGATCAGCGTCATATTTTCTTTCTGTGCGAAGATAAGCTGATCGTTGTAAAAGCCTTCTTCTGCGAGTTTTTTGAAATGTGCAACCGTTTTCGGTGCTTCGTCCGGGAACAGGCGGATGTAAACCGTGCCGACCGTAGTCGTAACAACCGCTACCTCGTCGTTCGGGAGAATCTCTTCGTACTGCAGGAAACGGACATTTTCCGGATCAAAAGTCGAAGTTGCGTCCGACGGCATACAGCCGGCAAACAGGAAAACGAGAGCAAGAATGCATGCTGCAAGTCTGATCTTTTTCAAAATCCTATACCTCTATCTTTCTTCCGCAAAAGCGGAGTCGTCATAATAGTATCCAGTATATTATAAAAGAAAAACGCCTCTCTTTCAAGAAGCGTTTCTCAGAAAAGGGTGAATAATTTGTAAACAGCTTACGCTTTTCTTACTTTCGTGCCCTGGCGGGTCTCTTCAACGATATAACCCTGTGCGGTGATGGCATCGCGCAGTGCGTCCGCTTTGGCGAAATCCTTCGCTTTTCTTGCAGCGGCACGCTCTTCGAGCAGTGCGAGGATCTCTTCCGGGATCGGCTCCTCTTTCTTGTTGTAGAGAAGACCGAGAACGCCGGTGAGCTCAGCATAGAGGTCGGAAGCGAATTTTGCATATCCCTGGTTCTCCGGGTTTGCGCCCTGGATATTGGTGTTGATCTCGCGGATGAGATCGAATACAGCGGCGATTGCATCAGCGGTGTTCAGGTCGTCGTCCATTGCCTCAATGAAGCGGGTGCGGAAGCTCTCGAGTTTTGCTTTCTGCTCCTCGCTGATCTCGCCCGGTTTTGCGGTTTTCAGCGCAAACTCCAGGTTCTCGCGGCAGTTGTACATACGCTCGAGCGAAGCTGCGCACGACTCAACAACCTCCGGTGTGTAGTTGATCTGGCTGCGGTAATGCGCCTGGATCATGAGCAGACGCAGCGGTTCATAGCCGAATTTTTCGCCTGCCGCACGGGTGGTGACAAAGTTGCCGAGCGATTTCGACATCTTGCGGTTGTCGATGTTGATATAGCCGTTGTGCATCCAGTAGTTTGCGAAAGGAGCGCCGTTTGCGCATTCGCTCTGTGCGATCTCGTTTTCGTGGTGCGGGAAAACAAGGTCCTGACCGCCGCAGTGAATGTCGATCGTTTTGCCGAGGAAGCGGCCTGCCATTGCGGAGCACTCGATGTGCCAGCCCGGTCTGCCTTCACCCCACGGCGATTTCCAGAACGGCTCGCCCGGTTTCGATGCTTTCCAGAGCGCGAAGTCCATCGGATCTTCTTTTACGGAGTTGACTTCGATACGCGCGCCTGCTTCAAGGTCCTCAAGCGGCATGTGCGAGAGTTTGCCGTACTCTTCGAATTTCTTCGTGCGGAAGTATACGTCGCCGTTTGCTTCGTATGCAAAGCCGTTTTTCTGCAGGTTTTTAACGATCTTGATGATCTCGCCCATGTTCTCGGTTACTTTCGGGTGCACGGTTGCCGGAAGAACGTTCAGGCCTTCTGCGTCCTTTTTGTACTCCGCGATGTAACGCTCGGAGATCTCGGTGGAAGCAACGCCTTCTTCGTTTGCACGTTTGATGATTTTGTCGTCAACGTCGGTGAAGTTCTGCACGAAATCAACCTGATAGCCGCGGTAAGTCAGATAGCGGCGGAGCGTATCGAATACGCAGATCGGGCGTGCGTTGCCGATGTGGATGAAGTTATAAACGGTCGGACCGCAGGCATAGATTTTAACTTTGCCCGGCTCGATCGGTACAAACTCCTGTTTTTCTCTTGTAAGAGTGTTGTAGATTTTCATACGTCTTTCTCCTTTTATTCCTGCGGATTCTTTTCTTCTTTCATCCGCTGCACTTCTTTTTGCAACCGCTCCAGCTCACCGCGCAGACGGCAGAGTTCCTGCGAAAGCGGATCTTTTACGTGGATCTGGTCCATCTCGTCGCCGCAAACGCGAACGCCGTCTTTTCTGACAACACGTGCCGGTACACCGACCGCCGTTGCGTTCGGCGGAACCTCCGCCAAAACGACTGCGCCTGCCGCAATGCGCGCGTTATCGCCGACCGTGAACGGGCCGAGGATCTTGGCACCGCTGCCAACCAGAACGTTGTTGCCGAGCGTCGGGTGACGCTTGCCTTTATCTTTACCCGTACCGCCGAGCGTTACGCCCTGATACAGGGTACAGTCTTCGCCGATAATGGTCGTCTCACCGATTACGACGCCGCTGCCGTGGTCGATGAAAAGGCCTTTTCCGATCTGTGCGCCCGGATGGATCTCGATACCGGTGAACAATCTGCCGGTCTGCGAGAAAAAGCGCGCAAGGAAGAAGCGTTTGTGCTTATAAAACCAGTGTGCAACCCGGTACCAGAGCACCGCGTGCAGTCCCGAATAGAGCAAAAGCACTTCGATCGAACTGCGCGCCGCCGGGTCGCGTTTTTTGATCGCGTTGATGTCATAACGCAAACGTTTGAACATAGAAAACTCCTCTCGAAGCAGAAAACAAAATACCGCCTTCGTATAACGAAGGCGGTATCCGCGGTTCCACTTCTGTTTGTAACTCAATATCCGATATCGGGGACAAGCCGTACGGCGATACTCTTTTTTCCCGCCGTCTGCTCCCGGGCGCACTTCACGCTCAACCGTTCGTGCGATGCTTCCACCTTGCCATCGCTCTCTGTCCGCCGGTTATTAAACGTTACTCTTCCCGTTCGTCGCATTGTATTTCATATAAGGCCGCTTTTTTGAGCGCCTGTTTTTTTCGTGAGCTTTATTATACTATAATCGTATAAAAAAAGCAAGCATTACTTGAACTGTGTGATCGCTTCTCTGTTTTTCCAGATATATTCCGCGCCCGAAACGGTCGAAAGCGCCGCAGAGATCCACATCAGAACCTCACCGATCAGACCGACCGGCAGAATAAACGGCAGAACATTCAGGTTCGAAACGAACGCAAGAGCCATAATGACAATAACGCTCACCATCTGTACGACGGTTTTGACCTTGCCGAGAATGCCGGCAGCGATAACCTTGCCGCTTCCGGAAACGGCAACAAGGCGAAGCGAGGTGACCATAAATTCGCGCGCGATCATCAGAATGACCGGCACCGCACCGCAGAGACCCAGCTCGATAAACGCGATCATCGCCGAAAGCACGAGGATCTTATCCGCAAGCGGATCGAGGAATTTGCCGAAGGTCGTCACCTGGCCGTTTTTGCGTGCAAGGTGACCGTCGAGTGTATCAGTGATCGAAGCCGCCGCAAAAACGATCAGCGCCCAAAGCCAATTAAGCGGGATCGCATCGACGAACAGAAACATCAGAAAAACCGGCACCATTATAACACGGAGCACCGTCAGTTTATTCGGAGTATTCAAAAGCCTTGCCTCCTTTTATCGGTGGTACGAAACGCACTCGCCGACAAGATCGTAATCCATAACTTCGTCCACGCGGACTTTGACGAACTCGCCCATTTTCAGCGCATCTTCACTCGTGAAGAAGATCTTGCCGTCAACGTCCGGTGCGTCCGCCTCCGTGCGGCCGAAATAGCAATCGCCGTAACGGTCGAAGCCTTCCACAACGCAGAGAATTCTCTCGCCGATTTTTTCGGCATTGAGCTGTTCCATAATGATGGACTGCTGGGTCATAATGATCTCTTCGCGGCGTTTTTTAACGTCCTCGTCGATCTGATCCGGCATATCCGCCGCAACGGTATCTTCCTCTGCGGAGTAAGCGAAACAGCCGAGGCGGTCGAACTGCATCTCACCGATGAATTCGCTCAGCGATGTAAATTCCTCTTCCGTTTCACCCGGGAAACCGACCATAACGGTGGTACGCAGGGTGATGCCCGGGATTCTCTCACGCAGTTTGTTCATCAGCGCGGTCAGTTCCTCGCGGTTCATCGGACGGTTCATATTGCGCAGTACACGCTCTTCACAGTGCTGAATCGGAATATCGAGGTATTTGACGAGTTTTTTCTCCGTTGCGATCGCATCGATCAGCTCGTCGGTGATTTTGTCCGGATAGCAGTAGAGTGTGCGGATCCAGCGGATGCCGTCGATCTTGCAGAGCTCTTTGAGCAGCTCGGCGAGCTTGAATTCGCCGTAGAGATCCTCACCGTAGCGCGTGGTATCCTGCGCAACGACAACGAGTTCTTTCACGCCTTCGCCTGCAAGCCATTTTGCCTCTTCGATCAGCTCTTCCATCGGACGGCTGCGGAAACGGCCGCGGATCTGTGGGATCGCACAGTAGGTGCAGCAGTTGTCACAGCCTTCTGCGATCTTCAGATAGCTGTAATACGGCAGGGTGGTAAGAACGCGCTCGCCGGAGAGAGAAAGCGCCTCTTTCTCGCCGTAAGAAGTCATGCGGTTGTTCTCGTACGCGCTTTCGACCGCTTCGCAGATTTTGTGGTTCGAGCCGATGCCAAGAACGACGTCGACCTCTTCCATCTCGTTGACAATCTCGTCACGATAGCGCTCAGCCAGACAGCCGGTTACCACGATGCCTTTGATCGTGCCCTCTTTTTTCAGAGCCGCCATCTCCAGTATATTCTCGATTGCCTCTTCTTTTGCCGACTGAATAAAGCCGCAGGTGTTGATGATAACAACATCACTTTCGGAAACGTCGCTTACGAGCGTCATGCCGTGCTGAGCCAGATCGGCCAGAAGATGCTCCGCGTCCACCTGGTTTTTGGAACAGCCGAGCGAGATCATAGAAACCTTGATTGCCATGTATATCCTCCGTTATCGGGATCTTAATCCCAAATTTCTTCGTCATCGGGTGCCTCTTCGCCGATCCGGCTGATAGCCTCCCGGATATCACCGTAGTCAAAGCCGAGCCGCATCAGTGCCGCGGTCAGCTTTTTGCGCTCTTTCGGATCATCATCCGCGAGATAACGCGTATATTTGCGCTCGATCACGGCACAGATCTGTGCTACGGTGTCACAGTCGACCGAATCCAGTGCGTTTTCCGCCGTTTCGGCGGAAATACCGCGGCGCATCAGCTCAAAGCGGGCGCGCCGGCGGCCCCATTTTTTCGTTTCGAGAAAGTATTTCGCGTATTTTCCGGCATACCGCTCGTCATCGAGAAAATGCTGTTCTTCCATTAAATCGCACACCTGCTCAGCAGCCTCCGGCGAGATATAGCGCAGGAGTTTATCGTAAAGCTCCTTGCGCGAATGATCGCGGTAGCCGAGCAGATCGTACGCTTTTTCACGACCGCGGCGGTACTGTGCCTGGATATCCAGCTCGTTGAGCGCCTGCGGATCGATCTCCATGCCCACTTTCAGCCGGTTAGAAAACACCGTCTCGCCGTCAAGTGTGCAAAGATATCCGTCTTCGGTATACAGGCGAAAGCGCTCGCCTTTTCCCGGTTCGATCGCGGTGATCTTCATCAGAAGTCGTTTTCGTCCGCGTCGATATCGATATCCATATCGAGTTCAACCGGTGCAGCCTTGATGGTCGGTGCTGCAGCAGCTGCCGGTGCGTCGTTCTTCGTGCGGGATTTTTCAAGCAGCTCGGTTGCGTGTGCGCGAACCTTCTGCTCGATCTCGTCGCAGAGCGCCGGGTTTGCCTCGAGGATTGCCTTTACCTTGTCACGGCCCTGACCGAGACGCTCGCCGTTATAGCTGAACCATGCGCCGCTCTTTTCGATGATATCCGCTTCAACCGCATAGTCGATGATCTCGCCCATACGGGAAACGCCTTTGCCGTAGAGAATGTCGAATACAACCTCTTTAAACGGCGGCGACACTTTGTTTTTAACGATCTTGCACTTGGTCTTGTTGCCGATGATCTCCGCGCCGTTTTTGATCGGCTCGCCGCGGCGAACTTCGATACGGACGGAGGAGTAGAATTTCAGTGCGCGGCCGCCCGGCGTGGTCTCCGGATTGCCGTACATAACACCGATTTTCTCGCGGATCTGGTTGATGAACACCGCAACGCAGTTCGAACGCGATACAACCGAGGTGAGCTTTCTGAGTGCCTGAGACATCAGTCTTGCCTGCAGACCGACATGAGCTTCGCCCATTTCGCCGTCGATCTCGGCTTTCGTTACCATTGCCGCAACGGAGTCGAGAACGATAACATCGAGCGCGCCGGAACGGATCAGCGCTTCCATGATTTCGAGTGCCTGCTCACCGGTATCCGGCTGGGATACGAGCAGCGAATCGATGTCTACGCCGAGTGCTTTTGCATAAATCGGGTCAAGCGCGTGTTCAACGTCAATGAACGCCGCTTCGCCGCCGGCTTTCTGTGCCTGTGCGATGATCTGCAGCGCAACGGTGGTTTTACCGGAGGATTCCGGACCGTATACCTCAATGATTCTTCCGCGCGGAACGCCGCCGATACCCAGCGCCATATCCAGACCGAGCGAACCGGTGGAGATCGCATCGACCTGCATCGTCGTCGCCTGACCGAGTTTCATAACCGCACCTTTGCCGTACTGTTTTTCGATCTGGCTGATCGCGGTCTCCAGTGCCTTTTTCTTATCTGCCGATGAAACCTGCAGTTCTACCTGCGGTTTGCCTGCTTTTGCTTTTGTCGCCATGTTTCACACGTCTCCTCTATATTATGAAATTCGATCCTATCCCATTCTTAATAAACGCATCAAAATCTCTTCCTCTTTGGCTTCCTTGTGTAAAAGGAGCTGGCTGAGGGATTGCAGCTGTGCTTTGCCCAGCGCGGAGATTTTTCCAAATCAGCGTTTTCCGCCGACTACCCGTATTATACCACACAGGTCCTTATATGTGCAAATATCAGCAAAGCCGTTTTCGGCGAGAATTGCGGAAACATCGTCCGCCTGACCCGCTCCTACCTCATAAAACAGCCAGCCGTTTTCGTTCAGCGTATTTTTCCACTCGTTCGTGATCGCGCGGTAGAAATCGAGACCGTCGTCTCCGCCAAAAAGCGCCATCTCCGGCTCAAAGGATACTTCCTTCTGCAGATGCGCCATATCCTCTTTCGTCAGATACGGCGGGTTCGATACGATCAGATCGTATTTTTCCTGCGGCGCTTGCAAAACGTCGTACGGTATCGCGTTGACATTTGCACTGTTTTTTTCGATATTCTTCAGCAGATACGAAAAAGCGAGTTCGCTTTTTTCGTAAGCGTCGACCTGCACGCCGAGTTCCAGCGAAAGCGTGACCGCGATACAGCCGCTTCCCGAACAGAGATCTGCGATTTTCGGATTCTGCATCGGTTTTGCCGCGGAAATTGCGGTTTCCACAAGTGTTTCCGTATCGGCACGCGGGATCAAAACACCTTCACCCACCGCGAACGGACGACCGAAAAACGTCCATTCGCCCAATATGTACTGAAGCGGTTCACCGAGCAGCCTGCGCTGCAAAACGGCATCCACCGCCGCGATCTGCTCTTCATTCAACTCGACCGCTCCGGTAAGCGCCTGCGTGCGCGTAAGTCCCGTGCAGTGCGAAAGCATCTCAAATGCCTCAAACGACGGACTCTCCGTAAACGGTTCGAGTTCCCGGTATAAAAGCCGGTATGCATCCATACTCGTCATTACCAGCGGTCCTCTTCGCGGTTTTCCGGAATAACCGCTTCCATCGAAGCGATTGCAACCTCGATCTGGTCATCCGCCGGCTCAAACGTCGTCAGACGCTGCAGCATAACGCCCGGCCAGGAGATGATGCGGGTGATGATGTTATCGTATCTGCCGGCGAGTTTAATCAGCTCATAGCCAAGGCCCATAACAAGCGGCAGTGTGAGAACTTTGATCAGCACGCGGATCCAGAGGTTATCCCAGGTTACAACGGAAGAAACGATAATGCTGATGATGAGCATCAAAATCATAAAGCTTGTGCCGCAGCGCGGATGGAAGCGCGACTGCTTTCTGACGTTTTCAACCGTCAGCGGCAGACCGTTTTCATAGCAGAAGATCGTCTTATGCTCCGCACCGTGGTATTCAAACACGCGGCGGATCTCTTTCATCCGAACAACTGCCGCGAGATAGCCGATAAAGATCGCCATTTTGATGATGCCTTCGATCACCGATTTGAATCCGCCGAGCGGAAGCAGCATATCGATGCCTTTTACAATCAGCGACGGAACGAAGAAGAACAGCAGAATCGCCGCACCGAGACCCAGAACCATACCGAGACCGACGATCACTTTCATCAGATTGTCGCCAAAGGTCTTTTCGAGCCATTTTTCAAATTTGGACGGCTCTTCGTCCTCTTCTTCCAGGCCTGCGATCTCCGCCGATTTGCCAAGCGAACCGTAACCGAGCGTGAGGCTCTGCACAAAGTTGAATACGCCGCGGACGATCGGGATTTTGTTGATGATCTTCATGCCTTTGCCGATTTTGATCGGCTCAACGGAGAGATCGATCTCGCCGTCCGGTTTGCGTACGGCGATCGCGCTTTTATCGAGTCCGCGCATCATAACGCCTTCAATCAGCGCCTGACCGCCGATCTTACTTTTGATCGGTTTGCAGCAGTTTTCTTTCTTTTCCATATTATATCCTTTCGTTGATCTCGGAAAGCGAGATTTCTCTTGTTGTTGTGATTTCGGGATCGCGTTTTTCGCCTTTTTTCAAATTGATCGGCAGGCGCACCGTTACCGTTGTGCCCTGATTGAGCACACTGTTGATAAAGAGCTCGCCGTCGTGCAGGCGGACGATCTCATCCGCTACGGCAAGGCCGATGCCCGAACCGCGGCGGGTCTGATTTGCTTTAAAGAACTTTGTCTTGATCTTCGGCAGATCCTCCTGCGAAATACCGCAGCCGGTGTCTGCTACGACAACATCGATCACACCGCTGTATTCCAGCACCGACACCGTAACCGTATCGCCGGTATCGCTGTATTTGATCGCGTTGTCAATGACGTTGATGAACACCTGACGCAGGCGTGCGCGGTCAGCAAAGATCGGCGAAACCATCTCCGGTTCGTTATAGACGAGCTTGATACCGTCGCGCTGTGCGCGCTGACCGTAGATCATAACCGCTTCGCCGACTTCGGCAAGCAGGTCGATGCGGCTTTTTACGAGCGTCATGCGTCCGCTCTGAATGCGCGAAAAGTCGAGCAGCTCCTCAACCATCGAGGAAAGCCGTTCGGTCTCACCGGTGATAACCTGTAAACCGCGTTTCATCATATCGCGGTCGCCCGGTGCATCGCCGAGCGTCTCCAGCGTCTCACCCCAGCCTTTGATGGCGGTAAGCGGTGTACGAAGCTCGTGCGATACCGAGGAAATAAAGTCGTTTTTCATCTTCTCCGACGCGGTGATCTCATCCGCCATATAGTTGATGACGTCGGTGAGGTCACCCATCTCGTCATTCGATTTTTTCTTGATACGGGCGCTCATGTCGCCGGTTGCAAAGCGTTTTGCCGCCGCACTGACTTCGCGCACCGGAATAACGATCGAGCGAACGAAATAAAGGCCCGAAAGTGTAACCAGCACGATAATGACGAGCGCGACCGCGGCGAAAGCGAGCATATAGAGCATCAGCAGATGATCGACTTCTTCCAGCGAAACCATATAGCGGATTGCGGAATATTCCGCCGTCATGCTCGGGATCAGCATCGAAACCGCCATCACTTTTTCGCCCGACTGGGTGTATCCGACGTAATAGCCGAGGCCATCGGCACTTGTCAGCGCCTCTTCATAGTCCGGCATGACCTCCTGCCGCGTGTAGGAAAAGCCGCTCGAAGAGAGCGCCACACGACCGCGGTGATCGATCGCAGTGATCTCGAATTTGTCCTTTTCTTCTGCGTTTTCCACGATATCGCGCAGTTCCGCGTCGAAATCGACGGTGTTATCATCGACGATACGGAGCAAAACGCCGTTGACGATGCTCACGCGCGAGGTAAGCTCCGAGCGCACGCTCGTATAATAGAAGCTGTACATCGAAACCGCGAACATACCGCCCGAAAGCAGAATGATCGCCAGAATGACGCTCATCGTATTCAAAAGCCATCGGCGCGTAATACTTTTGACCGCCATCGATGTATGCTCCTTTCTTACAAAATACTGTTGCAGCCGAACTTGTTCAGCGCGAAGATTCTTTCAAATTCCAAAGAAATCCGAACGGATTTCCTTCCTCTTTGGCTCCTTTGTGTAAAGGCACCCGTAGGGCGTGCCTTGTGCTGAGCTGTCTGCGAGCTGACTGAGGGATTGCAGCCGAACTTGTTCGGCGCGGAGATTTTACATTACTCCTGCCACTTATAGCCAAAGCCCCAGACCGTAAGCAGATGCTTCGGTTTGGACGGCTCTTCTTCCACCTTCATACGCAGGCGGCGGATATTTACGTCGACGATTTTCTCGTCACCGTAATAGTCCGAACCCCAGATATCGTCAAGGATGCGCGTTCTTTCAAGCGCCACACCTTCGTTTTTCATGAACAGCTCCATCAGCTGATATTCCACCTGGGTCAGTTCGACAACCGCGCCATCTTTGGTGAGCGTGCGGCTCTTCGGATTCAGCGTGAAACCGCCGGAGGTCAGCGGCTGCGGTGCGCCTCTGCGGAACGATTTTGCCAGCGATACGCGGCGGTAAATCGCCTCAACACGCGCCACCAGTTCGGACGGCGAAAACGGTTTTACAACGTAGTCATCCGCACCTAGCGTCAAACCGCGCACCTTATCCTCTTCCTGCGATTTTGCCGTCAGCATAACGATGCCGACACAGTTGGAGCGCTGGCGCAGCTCTTTGCATACGGTGAAGCCGTCGATGCCCGGCATCATAATATCGAGCAGTGCAACGTCGAAATCGCCGCCGTCGGCACCGAACACACGAAGCGCTTCTTCGCCGCTTGATACGGCAACCGTGGTATATCCGTTTCTCTGCAGGTTGATGACGACAAAGTCGCGGATTGCCGCCTCGTCCTCACAGACCAAGATCTTTTTCATTCCCGTTTCCTCCGTTTATTGTACGTAAAGGCCAAAGCAGGCCTGTATCGTTTCGTTGTCCAGTGCGAGTTTTTTGTCCTCGTCATATGTCTTTTGCGCATATACGATCTGTCCGTTTTCGCGCAGTGTCCGATAATCGGAAATTCCTTCGTGGAACTCGTTGCTGCGGAACATCCGGATCGAAAGCAGTTTCACCGTCGGTTCGGTGTTTTCGCCGTCATAGCGGTAAAACGTCAGCTCGCTGTCCGCCGGAGAGAACACCGGCGTTACCTTGCCGAGCCATTTATCCGGAATCCGGAACAAAAAGCCGAGCGTCGAAGAGACATAGGAAAGTGTTTTCGTTTTCAGCTCGCCTTCATTCGTACAGACGAACCAGCGTGTGAAATACTCTGTCTCGTACGTTGCGGTTTCTTCATAACCCTCCGCGATCAGACGCGTCGGGATC
The DNA here is from genome assembly GCA_045133675.1 of Oscillospiraceae bacterium. Classification (GTDB taxonomy): domain Bacteria; phylum Bacillota; class Clostridia; order Oscillospirales; family Ruminococcaceae; genus Paludihabitans. The sequence continues at coordinate 24,944 of JBGUUS010000167.1, forward strand.
TCGATCTCGCCGTCGTTGTCGACATCGCGGCAGTATACGGCGTTATGGCGGCGCGTTTCTTCGATCAGGTTCTTTTCTTCCTCAACCGAATAAATGAGGTTTTCGACACTGCCTTCGTCATACACAAGAACCTCGGTCGTATAGCGGTCAACACCGCTGATGCCGTCGAGGAAGATCGCCTGTTTTCCGCCTTCCAGCGCGCCGACAGTTACCGAACGGTAAGCCGTTACCATCGGGTCCATATCGGTGCTGCCCATCGGGCGAAGGCGGCCCTGGCTCGATATCAAAAAGGCCTGAACCGACTTGCGTCCGGACTCGGACGTAACGGCAAAAATCTCACTGAAATTGTCGCCGTCGAGGTTTGCCGTGACATATTCCTGACACGTCATACGCTCGGTTTCAACAAGTCGGCCATCGCGATACTGGTAAACCGCGAGCATTCTCTCACCGCCCGAAAGCGTAAAGCCGACCACAACAAAGGTCGTCTGATTCGACTGCACAAAATTGATCTTATGCACTTCCGTTGCGGCAACACCGGCCTCATAAACCGAGACCCACTCGCCGTTTATCTGGTCGAGCACATTGATGCGAAGTGTCATCGTCGCGTTGACGGAATTCGTATCTTCAAAAAAGACGAACGCCTCCTGCGTGCTCTCGTTGTCGATATCCGCGATCAGGAAAGCCGATGTAAAATCGCCGGTACGCGGATATTTGAGCCGGATATCCGTTCCGGCATCCTTTGTGAGCGCCTGATAAATCTCGTTCTGCTGGTCCGAAAGCTTCGGCGGCTGCAGCAGCGCCACAATGCCCGTCTGGCTGTATGAACAGCCCGAAAAAACAAGGCAGATGCCGATCAAGAACGCAAGGATCTTTCTCTTCATTCCGCATACCTCCTTTCCCGATTTTATTCCATACATATTCTATTGTATTATACCATATCTCCACCGAAATTCCTATAAGTATTTTCGCAAAACAGTCGTTCTTTTTTGTAAATTTTCTGTTATGCAGGCGCAAAAAACCGAAGGTGCGCAAAAGCAGCTCCTTCGGTTCTTCTTACTATTATTATCTCTGGTCGATCGGCACGTATTTCTGCGGCTTCGAAACGGATTTATAAGCCGGACGGATGATGCGGTTGCCGGTGAAGAGTTCTTCAATGCGGTGTGCGCTCCAGCCGACGATACGCGATACAGCGAACAGCGGTGTGAACAGATCCTCCGGGATACCGAGCATCTTGTATACACAGCCCGAGTAGAGGTCGACGTTTGCGCAGATTGCCTTTTTGATGCCGCGTTTGTGCATCAGCTCCGGCGTGAGCGCTTCGATCGTACTCAGAAGTTTGAAGTCGTCCTCGAACTCCGTGTTCTTTGCCATTTCCATTGCGTATTTTTTAAAGATAACGGCACGCGGGTCGGAAAGCGTATAGACGGCGTGACCCATACCGTAGATCTTGCCGGTGCGGTCGCCCGCCTCTTTTTTCAGCAGCTTTTTGAGGTAGTCGGCAACAGCGCCTTCGTCGCGATAGTTCGGAACGTCCTCTTTAAGACGATCGATCATACGGACGGTCTGGATGTTCGCGCCGCCGTGCAGCGGACCTTTCAAAGCGCCGATCGCGCCGCCGTATGCGGAATATGCATCCGTATGCGAAGAGGAAAGAACGCGGCACGCAAAAGTCGAGTTGTTACCGCCGCCGTGCTCTGCGTGGATCATCATGCAAAGGTCGAGCATGAGTGCTTCTTCCTTGGTGTACTGTCTGTCCGGGCGCAGAAGCGACAAGAATTCCTCCGCCATCGAAAGCTCCGGACGGATCGGATGCAGATACATCGTCTCTTCATCAAAGAAACGGCGTTTTACCTGATATGCTTTAACCGCTATATTGCCCATGCGCGCAATGATCTGCAGCGCACGGCCGATCTCGGATTCAAGCGAAAGCTCATCCGGATCTTCGTCGTAGGAATACATCGCAAGCATACTTCTTGCGAGTTTGTTCATGATGTTTTCGGACGGCGCTTTGAGCATCATATCCTCAAAAAAGCCTTCCGGCAGCTCGTAAAACAGCGAAAGCAGCAGTTTCAGACGTTCCAGCTGTGCTTTGTCCGGCAGAGAACCAAACAGGAGCAGATAGATGATCTCTTCAAAACCGAAGCGTTCTTCCGCCTGTGCCGAAGTTACAAGATCCTCAAGGCTGTAACCGCGCAGATACAGTTTGCCTTCAAGCGGCTCAACCTCGCCGTCGTTCAACACGTAGCCGTGTACGTTCGAAATCTGGGTAAGACCGGCCATAACACCGGTGCCGTCCGCGTTGCGCAGACCGCGTTTTACACTGTAACGTTCATACAGATCGCTGTCGATCTGGTTATATCTGCGAAACTCTTCGCATAAATCTTGAATGCCGTTGATAACAGCAGGTTCCTTTAACATCCGAAATCCCCTCTTCTCTTTAAAGCGGTGATGTGCCGCAATGGGACTATTGTATATCAAAAGGCCGCATCCGTCAACTGTTTTTGAAAGTTTTTTACGATTAACTTTCAAAAAATGCGGGTTTTACGCGGGAAATAACGGATATTTCCCGTGTTTTATGCAAGTGCTCATTCCATTTTGTTCAATACAGGTGATCTTATGAAACGATTTCTGACAAGCTTTCTCTTTTTCTACCTTCTGCTCTTGTTCACACCCGCTCTCGCTCTGCGCGCAAAGGAACCGCCGCCGCTTTCACACGATACAGCACCTGCGTCGCACTATCTCGTGCGCGACCACCAAACGGGCGAGCTCTTAAAGCTCACACCGCTTGACTATATCAAAGGCGTTGTTGCAGCGGAGATGCCGGCTTCCTATCACGAAGAAGCGCTGAAAGCGCAGGCGGTTGCATCACATTCGTATGCGCTCTACCGCATCCGCGAACACATCACAGCCGGCGCTGACGGTGCGTATCTCTCCACCGATCCGGCCTCGTGCCAGGCTTATCTCTCCGAAGAAGGCCGCCGCAAATTCTGGGGTGATTCCTTTGCGGAATACGAGCAAAAACTCACCGAAGCGGTCGAAAGTGTGATCGATACGGTCATAACAAGCGGAGGCGAACCGGTGATGGCGGTGTTCCACGCGCTCTCCGGCGGGAAAACGGAAGCGGCGGCCGATATTTTCGGCAGTAAAGTAAATTACCTTGTCAGCAAAGAAAGCGCATCCGACGAGCATTCTCCCGATTTTCTCTCCGAAAAGACCTTTTCCGCCGAAGAGATCAAAAAAGCGCTCGATCCGCTGCTCCATACGCCGCTTTCCGGCGATCCGTGCACTTGGTTCGGCGAACCTGGCAGAACTGCGGCCGGTTCCGTCCGCGATATCCCTGTCGGTGAACAGTCGCTCACGGGTGCACAGATCCGCGAAGCGCTCGCTCTGCCTTCCGCGAATTTTTCGCTGTCTTACAAGGGAAATACCTTTACAGTACAAACGCGCGGCAAAGGTCACGGTGTCGGCATGAGTCAGTACGGTGCCGACTTTTTAGCCAGACAGGGTCAGACGTACGAACAGATTTTGCTGCATTACTACACCGGTGTTGCGCTCGAAACACTCTGAAAACACGAAACGGGATCCAAAAAAGGATCCCGTTTTTCCTTGTCTTATTCCAATACAAGCTCCATGCAGATCTTCTGCGGCATGAGTCCCTGCGCTTCGTAAAAGCGCATTGCCGACGGATTGCAGCTCCATACGTTGAGCGTCAGGTTATGGCACCCACTCTCTTTTGCAAGCTGAACAGCCGCTTCGTACAGGCCTTTGCCGATGTGCTGTCCGCGCAGCGTTTCGTCCACACAGAGATCGTCGATATACAGCGTTTTGATATCGGTCAGGACCGCGTTATCGATATGCTGCTGAAAGATGCAGAAGCAGTAACCCATCACCGCATCGGTTTCATCAACCGAAACGAGGATCGGGCGCGATTCATCTTTCAAAAGTTCCTGCAGTTCTTCTTCGTTGTATTTTCTGCCGATTTTAAAGATATCCGGACGTCCGTTATGATGGACGAGATCGACCTGCGACAGCAGATCTCCGATTTTCGGGATATCCTTTTCCTGTGCTCTGCGAATCATTGGCTCCTGCTCCTTTATTTTTTATCAAACAGCGCGCGGCGCGCGGTGGACTGCCGCATCATCTTCCGCATACCGTCTATATCCTCTTCTTCAAGCATTGTTTTGAGGGTTTTGAACTGCTCTGCAAACAGATCCATCTGTTCGAGCAGTGCGGCTTTATTTGCAACGAACAGCTCGCTCCACATCTCGTCGTTGATCCGGGCGATCCTTGTCAAATCGCGGAACGAGTCACCCGTGAACTTCTCCATGTTCTCTTTGTCGTTGCAGGTCATCAGGGTGATGGCGATGCAGTGTGTCAGCTGCGAGAGAAAACCGATCATCTCGTCGTGTTCTTCCGGCGAGAGCGTGGTCACGTTGGAAAAGCCCAGAAGTCTGCCGAGCTCCATGCAGGTTTCGATCGCTTCGGGCGTATTTTTCGCGGTCGGTGTTACGATATAGTTTGCACCGGCAAACATCTTGTCCGTGCTGTTTTCCACGCCGGAAACCTCTCGTCCGGCCATCGGGTGCGCCGCAATGAACTCAACGTCTTCGCGGAGCATATCCTGAATGCGGTATACAATACTGCCTTTTACACCGGTTACGTCCGTGATGATCGCGCCGCTTTTGAGCAGATGCTGATTCGCTTCGATCCATTCCACGAAAACGTGCGGATACAGCGCAAAAATCACAAGGTCCGCTTCGCCGATCAAACGCGCATCCACCCCTGTGGAACCTTCGTCGATGATCCGCTCGTTTAATGCATAGTCGATCGAGCTCTGCTCTTTCGTAATGGCGCTGACGGGAAAGCCGAAGCGCTTTAATATTCTGGCGTAACTGCCGCCCAAAAGGCCGAGACCCACGATGAGGATCTTTTTGCTTACATTGACTATCATATCGCTTCTCCCGTCCGTTTTCTTTCTTATTTTCTGCGGAGCATCCGCGCCTTCATATCTCGCTGTGCGGCGCAAACGATCCGGCGATTTTCAGTTTATCGCAGACGCCTTTGAGTTCTTCCGCCATCTTTTTGCCGTTTTCGGTTTCAACCGATCCGTCAATTTCGATGTAGAAGTAATACTGCCAGGAGTGTTTTTTCATCGGGCGGCTGCGAAGCGCGGTCATATTATAGCCGTACCGTCCGATGATACTGATGGCATTGGCGAGCGAACCGGCTTCGTGCTTGACCGTAAGCATCAAAACGGTGCTCGAAAGCGCCGGCGTGTCTGCGCGCACCTTCGATAAAACCGCAAAGCGCGTGGTGTTCTCGCCGCTTTTGTTGATATTGGCTTCGATCACCTTAAGCCCATAGAGTTCCGCTGTTTCGGCGCTCGCCACAGCGCCGAACGATTTGTCGTTCGCTTCGGCAACCGCTTTTGCGGCAAGTGCTGTGTTGGTGGCTTCTTCGGTTTCAAAGCCGCGCATTTTGAGA
>JBGUUS010000168.1:0-9813 GCA_045133675.1 Oscillospiraceae bacterium
CGGCATCTGCCACTATGTTTACGACGGCGAGATCCCGTTTGAAGAACTGCCGGACGATTACGTCTGCCCGATCTGCAAACAGCCGAAGTCGGTTTTTGCAAAAATCTGACAATATAGGCTTGCATTTTCCCATTTTACGTGCTACAATAAATATACCAAAAAGATATACAAAGCATCCGGCGGTCAGGCTGCGGCCAAAGCCAATGGTGCAAAAAACAAACTCAAACAAAACAGCGTTCTGCTTTCAAAGGGTTTCCTGCGAAAAAAGACGGCGATTTCCCAATACGATATTCGAAACCGCACAGCCTTTTTACAGGATTGCTGTGCGGTTTTTTGCTGTTTTTTCGGGAGGAAAAAGCGATGGAAGAAAAACGTATCGCCTTGATCGGCATCGTGCTTGAAGACATGGCGGCAACCGAACAGCTCAATTCCGTTTTGCACGGCTACAGCCAGTACATCATCGGAAGAATGGGCATTCCGTACCGCGAGCGCGGTGTCAACATCATCAGCGTTGCGGTCGATGCGCCGATGGCCGAAATCAGCGCACTGTCCGGAAAGCTCGGCCAGATCAAAGGAATGAGCGTCAAAACAATCTACGCAAAAGCGAAGGAAAACGCATAAAAAGGAGAGAAAAGTATGTACAATCCGAAATCACTGAAAGCGGAAGAGTTCATCAATCACGAAGAGATTCTCGACACCCTTCGTTACGCCGAAGAGAACAAGAACAATCTCGAGATGATCAACGCACTTTTGGAACGTGCCGAGGATCACAAAGGTCTTTCGCACCGCGAGGCAGCCGTTTTGCTTCTCTGCGAGGATGAAGGCGTCAAACAGAAGATGTTCACACTCGCCGAAAAGATCAAAAAGGCGCTCTACGGCAACCGTATCGTCATGTTCGCGCCGCTGTATCTGTCGAACTACTGCGTAAACGGCTGTGTCTACTGCCCGTATCACTACAAAAACAAACACATCCGCCGCAAAAAACTCTCGCAGGAGGAGATCGTAAAAGAGGTTATGGCTCTGCAGGATATGGGTCATAAGCGCTTGGCGCTCGAAACCGGCGAAGACCCGGTCAACAGCCCGATCGAATACGTGCTCGAGAGTATCAAGACGATCTACTCAATCAAGCATAAAAACGGTGCGATCCGCCGCGTTAACGTCAATATCGCGGCAACCACCGTCGAAAACTACCGCAAACTCAAAGAGGCAGGCATCGGCACGTACATCCTGTTCCAGGAGACGTATCACAAAGAAAACTATGAAGCGCTTCATCCGACCGGACCGAAGCACAACTACGCATACCACACCGAGGCGATGGACCGCGCAATGGAAGGCGGTATTGACGACGTCGGTCTGGGCGTTCTGTTCGGTCTGAACCTGTATCAGTACGACTTTGTCGGTCTTCTGATGCACGCCGAGCACCTTGAAGCAGCACACGGCGTCGGCCCGCACACCATCAGCGTTCCGCGTATCCGCAATGCCGACGATATCGAAGCGGACAGCTTTGAAAATGCGATCTCCGACGAAATGTTCCAGAAGATCGTTGCACTTCTGCGTATCGCCGTTCCGTACACCGGTTTGATCGTATCGACCCGCGAATCGAAACGCACCCGCGAAATGGTTATCAAATACGGCGTCTCGCAGATCTCCGGCGCTTCGAGAACGAGTGTCGGCGGCTATGCTGAGGAAGAGGCAGAGGAGGATAACTCCGCACAGTTCGATATCAGCGACAACCGCACGCTCGATGAGGTCGTCAACTGGCTCTTGCGCCTTGGCTATATCCCGAGCTTCTGCACCGCGTGCTACCGCGAAGGCAGAACGGGCGACCGCTTTATGACGCTCGTCAAAAACGGTCAGATCGCAAACTGCTGCCACCCGAACGCGCTGATGACGCTCAAAGAGTTCGCCGAGGACTATGCAAGCGAGGACACCAAACGTCTGGCGCTCGATCTTATCGAGAAGGAAGTCTACAATATCCCGAACCTCAAGGTCCGCGATATCGCGCTCAAAAACCTGCACAACCTCGACGAAGGTCTCCGTGATTTCCGCTTCTGACCGGGCGACGCCCGGCGGTAATTCGCCTTCGGCGCAGCAAATCGAAAAATCTGCCATTCAACACAAAAAACCCGCCTCACGGCGGGTTTTTCATTTCTGCCGGATGTTATCCGGTTACAATGTCTCGATGTTGACGACCATCATTTTGCCGTCGATCTCGGCGAACGAAATGCGGTAATGCGTCGGGTATACGTTGTTGACGTATGTGCCGCGTTTTACGCGGTAGTCAAACGAAATCTCTGCGGAATAAGCGGTTGTGCTGTATTCGGTGTAGTTCGTAACCGCGAGGTTTTCGAACGTTGCGCTGTCGTGGTCGATATACCAGTAGCTCGAGTAATCCAGCAGGGAGGTATAGAACGCGGTATCCTTATACAGGAACGCCTTGACCTTGTTGAACGAAACGTCGCCCGAAATATAGTAGGCGTACGTTTTGGCAGCGTTGAGCAGTGCTTCCTCGCGGTCTTTCGGGATCGCCGGTGTGCCGATCAGTGCGGTCACGCGGTTATTCTCGAGGTCGTGCGTGATAACCGGTGCTTCGCCGTCAATGCTGACATTCGGTGTGGTGTACAGACCGGAAACCTCGTATACGGCAAGCTTCGGTGCGAGGGACGTATCGTTGAGCGTGGTATACATCGTCGGGATAACGTCTTTGTTTACGCGGTGCTCATCGCGGAGTTCAACGCCGTTTACCCAGACCGGTACGCCTGCGGTTGCTTCGATCGTCCAGGTGCCGCCTTCGCCGAGCTGCTGTTTTACCGTGTAGCTCGAAAGACCGAAGTCCAGCGTGTTCGGCTGTTCGGTCAGAACAAAGCGGAGTTCGCCGTTTTTGCCTTTTACACGGAACACTTTTTCGCCCGGGTTCTCGGCTTTTGCCTCCAGAACGCGCAGGTCTTCATCATCGCTGAACATCTCGCGCAGATAGTTGATATACTGTTCCTGCGTGAAGAACTCGGTTTCTTCAAAGTGGGCGAGAGCAGCAGCGTCCTCATATTCTTCTGCTTCGATCGCATCCACTACCTGATCAAGGTAATAGCGCGCATCGGATTTTTCAAATGCGGAAAGGAAGTTCCAGAGCACGACCAGAATGATCGCGGTTGCAATCGCAAAGAACGCAACAACGCTCCATGCGGCGAAGAAGAACTTCGAATGCTTTTTCTTTTCGTTTTTTACGTTAGTCATCTTGGTTCTCCTCCTTTACATAACGATAAATGCGGTCGGGATTTTGCGCGGGCCATAGAGCGATGCGCAGGTCGTGATCAGTTCGCCTTCGTAGTACATCATCGAAGAAGAGCCGCCGTCGAGGTTGCCTGCGTTGATCGCATCAAACTGCAGCATAACGTCGATCAGATCTTTAAAGGTTGCACCAAGGCTGTGCGGCTGGCGGCCGTCGATAACGAGGATCAGTACAGAGCCGTCTGCGCGCTGGCCGATTGCGGTACGCGGATTGAGTCCGCCGCCCGAGCCGATGTTTTCCGCCGGGTTGCCGTTTACGATCAGTGCCGGGCCAAAGCTCAAAGCATCCTGAATGTTTTTGTCGAGTGCTTCGCCTGCGCTCATCGTGCCGACGTGCAGAACGTTTTTATCGTCAAAGCCGACGATGCTCGCCTCGGTTGCGCGCGAGCCGTTTAACAGCTTGCCGTCTTTGATAACGATACCCAGCGGCATACCGCCGTTACCGACACCGGCGTCATCCATAAAGCCGCCGCCGTTAACGCCTGCGATTGCGCCTGCATCGTTGATGATATCGAGAAGCTGTTTGCCCGGAACAGATGCGCTGAAGTGATCGGCACAGGTGCCAACCTGAACACGGGACGGATCTTTAACGATCATCATCTTACCTTTATAAGTAGCGCCGACAACGTCGACAATCTCGATCTCCGGCTGTTCGGTATCAACATCGGTGTTGGTGAAGTCGAGGTTTTCGTCCGTTACTTCGCCGCTGTCGATAATGCTGTTGTTCGCGCGGATCTCTTCGATCATTTCGCCGCTCATGCAAAGCGGCGGGAAGTATTTCGCGAAGCTTGTTTCCATACAGGTGTTGACAAACAGGTCGCGCGCACGTGTCGACGGACCGTAGCAGATGACGAGCATCGCCGAATAAGCCAGCACCAGAAGCGATGCAACGATAATGCCGAGCATGATAAAGAAGCGGCCGACCGCACGTTTTACACGGCCTTCGCCTTTTTTGCCGGACATCGTTTTTTGCAGTTTCATGTGTTGTCCTCCTTTTATTGTAAGCGGAAATCCGCTTTTGGGCATATACATATTTATTATAGTACGCACTGATCAAGAAAACAAGACAAAAACCGACACTTTACAGATTTTTCTGTTACAAAAGCGCCTTGAACCGGCATTTTGCGTCACCGCTTTGCAATTTTCGGTTCCAAACGACGGAATAGGCGAATACCACTTGCCGAAAGATGTCTTTCATGTTAAAATAAATTGATTTCGTATGTGTACGTGCCAAAACCGTAACCCATCCGCAAAATCCTCATACAATGGAACAGGTGTGTTTTTTTTACATACCCCAAAAGAGGAGCCGCATCAGCTTCTCGGTTTCTTTGGAGGATGAGGAGGATATTTTTATGGCTGAACCGAAATATGCAGCACAGCAGAACTGTTCGGGTGGGTTTAAAGAGGCGGTTTGCATCAACGCCGGACGTATTTACGACAGCTGTTCCGATAAGGACTGTCTTGAGGATCTGCAGGTGTATTTTACACCGCTGAACCAGTCGGTCATCGACAATTCCACCGCCGTTAAGTGCAAGAGCGTGCAGGTCTACACCGTTTTGATGGATGTGGAACCCGTTCCGTTCAACAAAGGCTTTTATTCGGTCGATATGACGTTTTATTTCCTCGTAAAGCTCGAGGCCGCCGTCTCGCCGATGACGCCTCCGGTCAAGGTGGAGGGTATCAGCGTGTTCCAGAAGAAAGTGATCCTTTACGGCAGCGAAGGCAGCGTCAACCAGTTTACATCGAATAAGCTGGTCGTCAATAACGACAAAAACTGCTGCTGTGACGTCAATCTCCCGACGGCGAATCTCTCGGTCGTCGATCCGATCGTGCTGGCGTGCCGCGTCTGCGATGTGCCCGACTGCGGCAAAGAGGTACAGTTTACCTGTCCGCACGTCGTTTCGAAGCTCTTTGACGATGAGTTCGACCGCGTCCGCCCGAGCAAAACGGTCTGCATCAGCATTGGTCTGTTCTCGATCGTACAGCTGGAGCGCAACGTGCAGATGATGGTGCCGGTATACGATTTCTGCATCCCGAACAAGGAGTGCGTCACCTCGGCGGATGATCCGTGCGAACTGTTTAAAAAGATCAAGTTCCCGGTCAACGAATTTTTCCCGCCGCGATTGGAGGATATCGGCTGCGAGAGCAGCACACAATAAAAGGAAGTTAACCGCATAGGGCAAAGGCGAACCTTTGCCCGGATGCGACAGGAGGACAAGCAATATGAGCAATATGAAGGTTACACTGTTATCGTACACCCCGAACCCGGAGCGCGTGATTGCGGCTGCGGCAAAGCTCTGCTATGCGGCAAACACCACCGCAAGCGATCTGTATGACGGACTCACCGATGAAAAAGCGGCGGATTTCGTGGAGATGCTGGCAACGCTCGGCCACGAGAGTCCGATCGAGCACGTGTGCTTCACCTTCGGTATTGAGGGTGTTTCCCGTGCATTTCTGGCACAGATCACCCGTCACCGCATTGCTTCTTACTCCGTTCAGAGCCAGCGCTACGTTAAAAAAGACGGCTTTGTCTACATCACGCCGCCGGAGGTGCTGAACACGCCGGAAGCGCTCGAAGTATACGAAGCAACGATGCGCGCCGATCTCGAGGCGTATAACCGCCTGACCGAGATCCTGCAGAAAAAACACTACGAAGCTTTCCTTGCAGAAGGCAAAACCGAAAAACAGGCAAAGAGCATGGCGGAGAAAAAGGCGATCGAGGATGCCCGTTTCGTTCTGCCGAACGCGTGCGATACACAGATGATCGTCACGATGAACGCGCGCAGCCTGTATAACTTCTTCCGTCACCGCTGCTGCAACCGCGCACAGTGGGAGATCCGCGACTGTGCCGATGAGATGCTTCGTCTTGTCTGCGAGGTTGCACCGACACTCTTTAAGAGTGCGGGCCCGGCGTGCTACAAAAAAGCGTGCCCGGAAGGCAAGATGACCTGCGGCAAAGCGCTTGAGATGAGAGAGCGCTATGCCTCACTCCACGAAGCGGCTGAAAAAGCGTTCGGGGAGGCAAAAGCATGAGCGGAAAGCTGATCGTGCTCGACGGTCTTGACGGTTCGGGCAAATCGACACAGGCGGAGCTGCTTTTTGAAGCGATCCGTGCCGAAAAAGAAGATGTAAAGCTGATTTCCTTTCCGGATTACAATGACCCGTCTTCCGCGCTCGTCCGGATGTATCTCGGCGGCGAATTCTCCGATAACGCCGATGATGTAAACGCTTACGCCGCATCGAGCTTTTATGCGGTCGACCGCTACGCGAGCTATATGCGCTACTGGAAGGAATTTTACGAAGCCGGCGGCGTCATTCTCGCAACGCGCTATGTCAGCTCGAACGCCATCCATCAGATGGTCAAGCTGGAAAAGGAAGAGTGGGACGCTTATCTCTCCTGGCTCTCCGATTTTGAATACGGAAAACTCGCGCTTCCAAAGCCGGACCGCGTTATCTTCCTCGATATGCCGCGCGCCGTTGCGGACAGGCTGATCGAAAGCCGGTATGGCGGCGACGAGAGCAAAAAGGATATCCACGAGAAAAACCGCACATATCTGCAAAAATGCCAGGAAACCGCATCGTATGCGGCAAAAAAAGAGGATTGGAGCGTTGTCTCCTGCGCTGAAAACGGCGAGGTCCGCGCCAAAGAGGCGATCGCCGCCGAAATCCTCGCAATCGTAAAGAAGGAATTGTATGCTTGAATTTAAACCGATCCGGTTGGAAGATGCCGAATGGATGCGCCCGCTTCTGGAAAAAGCCGGAGCAAAATCGTGCGAAGCAAGCTTTGGCAATATGTTTGCCTGGGCGCCGACGTATTCGTCCGAAATCGCGCGCGTCGGCGACCGGATTATTATGAAGATCTCCTCGCATATCGGCGAATGTCCGGCCTCCTTTTTATATCCGGTCGGAACGGGTGATGCAAAACCTGCCGTTGAAGCCATTCTCGAATATTTTAACGACTGCCGCTGCTGTTTTCGTATGTACGGCCTGGAGGAGCAGGAGAAAGAAGCGCTTGAAGCGGCATTCCCGGGGAAATTCCATCTCGATGCACACCGCGAGCACAGCGACTACGTCTATCTCGTCTCCGATCTGATCGAGCTTGCGGGCAAAAAATATCATCAGAAACGCAACCATCTCAAAAAGTTCTATGAGCTGAACTGGTCGTTTGAACCGATCACGGAAGCAACCGTGGAAGAGTGCCTTGCGTTCAACGAAAAATGGTGCGAGGAAAAGCGCGCGCTCGGCATGGACGGTGTCGACGAAGAACAGATCGCCGTGGAGCGCTGCCTGCGCAACATGGAAAAGATCGGCTGTTTCGGCGGTATTTTGCGCGTTGACGGCAATCTCGCCGCATTCACCGTTGCCGAGCGGCTGAATGATGACACCGTCGTCATCCATTTTGAAAAAGCGGACGCGTCGGTCCCGGGCGCATACCCGGCAATCAACCGCGAATTCCTTGCGAATATGTGCCGCGAATACACCTATGTCAACCGCGAGGACGACCTCGGCATCGAAGGTTTGCGCAAAGCAAAGCTCTCGTACCATCCGGTTGAGCTCGTTGTCAAATACGGAGTGACACTCGCATGAAGGTGATCCGGGTTACCCGCGCGGATGCATCGATGAAGGATGCGGTGACCGCACTCTGGAAAGCCACTTTCGGCGATCCGACGGAGTGGATCGAATCGTTTTTATCCGCGGCATCGTTGGAAAGAACGTGTTTTGCGGCACTTTCGGGCAAAAATCTTGCCGGTATGCTCTTTTCGCTGCCCGCTGTGCTCACTGTGAACGGCGAGTCGAAGGAAAGCCGCTATATCTATGCCGTTGCGACCGATCCGGAATTCCGGAATCAGGGTGTTATGACCGCGCTTGAGCGCTTTGCCTGCGAAGAAGCGGTAAAAGAAGGCGCTTTTTATGCGGCACTCGTCCCGGCATCTCCGGCACTTTTTTCCATGTATCAAAAACTCGGTTACCGCACGGCATTTCACGAATACACCGCGCGCGCACCGATGCAGCTTGATCCGCAGGCGAAACTGTCGCACTGTTCGCCGGAGTTTTTCTTCGCCGAACGCCGCCGGCTTCTTTCGGAGCGCTCCGTTTCGTTTGAGCTCTACCCGAATATGCAGGAATTCCGCTGCTGGGATCTCGTCAAAAGCGGAAAACTCGTCCGTGCAAGAACGGCGGATGCCGTTGGCTACGTCGTATTCGAAAAGAGGGAAGATACCCTCGTGATTCTGGAGACTTCACTGCCGGATCACGCACTTTCTCACGCCGCCGGCACGCTCTGTGAAGAACAGCACTGCAGCACAGTAACTGTAAAGGGAAAAACCGGTACAGCGGCACCTTTTGGCATGATAAAGCCGCTTTTTAAAGAAAAATCGCGAAACTTGCCCATAAAGATTGACGGATACATGGGTTTGATGTTAAACTAATACTATATGTGGAAAAGTGGAGGAAGCAGTATGATCTATGTTTTTTTGGCCGAAGGCTTTGAAGAAGTAGAAGCACTCACGCCGGTTGACTATCTGCGCCGCTGTGAGCTTGAGGTAAAAACGGTCGGCGTCACCGGAAAACTGGTGCGCGGTTCGCACGGAATCACCGTTATGGCCGATATCCTGCCTGAAGGTGTAAAACCGGAACTTGCCGATATGATCGTGCTTCCGGGCGGTATGCCGGGCACGCTCAATCTTGAGCGCGCACCGATCGTGCAGGAAATGATCACGTACTGTGTCGAGCATGAGATCCCGGTTGCGGCGATCTGTGCAGCTCCTTCCATTCTCGGTCACCGCGGTCTGCTTTCCGGCAAAACGGCGACCTGCTATACCGGCTTTGAAGATCAGCTCATCGGCGCAAACGCCACGGGCGAACCGGTTGAAAAAGACGGCATTTTTATCACGGCACGCGGCGCGGGCGTTGCGGACCGTTTTGCATTCAAACTGATTGAAACGCTTATCTCCAAAGAGCGTGCGGATCTGGTGAAGGGTGCGGTTTTATGCGCAGAGTGATCACCGATATCCGCCCGATCAAGCGGCAGCTTCGCGCGAAGTACCGCAAGATCCGCGAAGGGCTCGACCCCGCACAAAAACAGGCCTGGGACGAAGCCATTTTAAAGAAAATCACGTCCACACATTTTTATAAAGAGGCAAAAACGCTTCTGTGCTTTGTCTCCACCGCGATTGAGGTGGACACCTACGGTCTTTTGCAGCACGCGCTCGACGCAAACAAAACCGTCGCCGTGCCAAAATGCCTCGATAAAGAAGGGCACATGGCGTTTTACATCATCAAAAGCTTTGCCGACTTAAAGCAGGACACATTCGGTCTTATGGAACCGGACACGGAAAAATGCGCGCCGGTTTCGGATTTTGATAACGCGGTATGCATCCTTCCGGGCTTCGCGTTTGATACCGAGGGTTTCCGCATCGGTTTTGGCAAAGGCTATTACGACCGCTTTTTACAGCGCTTTGAAGGTATGAAAGTGGGAATCTGCTATCCGCCGTGTATGACAAACGATCTGCCGCACGGACGCTT
>JBGUUS010000169.1:0-4784 GCA_045133675.1 Oscillospiraceae bacterium
CTCTTCATCCGACGGGATGTAGTCGCCCATCTGGCCGTCATTATATTTCTGGTATGCGTACATATCGAAGTAGCCGGTACCGGTCAGACCGAATACGATCGTCTTCTCTTCACCGGTCTCCTTGCATTTGAGCGCTTCATCGATCGCAACACGGATTGCGTGCGAGCTCTCCGGTGCCGGAAGCGTGCCTTCCACGCGCGCAAACAGCTGTGCCGCTTCAAATACTTTCGTCTGTTCAACGGAAACTGCTTCCATCAGGCCGTCGTGGCAGAGCTGCGACAGTGTGGAGTTCATGCCGTGATAGCGCAGACCGCCGGAATGGCTGGACGACGGGATAAAGCCGCTGCCGAGCGTATACATCTTCGAAAGCGGACAGATCATGCCGGTGTCGCAGTAATCGTATGCGAATGTGCCGCGCGTAAAGCTTGGGCAGGATGCCGGTTCAACGGCGATAAAGCGATAATCCGCCTCGCCGCGGATCTTTTCACCCATGAACGGTGCGATCAGACCGCCGAGGTTCGAGCCGCCGCCTGCACAGCCGATGATGATATCCGGTTTGATGTTGTATTTTTCGAGAGCCGCTTTCGTCTCAAGGCCGATGATCGACTGATGCAGCATAACCTGGTTCATAACGCTGCCGAGAACATAGCGGTAGCCTTCGGTCTTGCTTGCTTTTTCAACCGCTTCGGAGATCGCGCAGCCAAGGCTTCCGGTCGTACCCGGATGTGCTTCAAGGATCTTTCTGCCGACTTCGGTTTCCGTCGACGGCGACGGCGTTACCGATGCGTTGTATACGCGCATAACCTCGCGGCGGAACGGTTTTTGCTCATACGAAACCTTTACCATGTAAACCTTGCAGTCGAGACCGAAATACGAACAAGCCATCGAAAGCGCCGTACCCCACTGTCCTGCACCCGTCTCTGTGGTAACACCGGTCAAACCCTGTTTTTTCGCATAATATGCCTGTGCGATTGCGGAGTTCAGCTTATGGCTGCCGCTTGTGTTGTTGCCTTCGAATTTATAGTAGATCTTTGCCGGCGTCTGCAGCTTTTCTTCCAGGCAGTATGCGCGGACCAGCGGCGACGGACGGTACATCTTATAAAAATCGCGGATCTCCTGCGGGATTTCGAAATACGGCGTTGTATCGTCGAGCTCCTGTTTGATCAGCTCATCGCAGAATACACCCGAAAGATCCTCTGCGGTCATTTCTTTATGCGTTACCGGATCAAGAAGCGGAGCCGGTTTGTTGATCATATCGGCGCGGAGGTTATACCACGCTTTCGGAAGCTCCGATTCTTCAAGATAAATTTTGTACGGGATTTTGTTCTCAGACATAATTGCTGTCTCCTTCCTGATATTTTGGGACAGAATATAAAAACAGCCCTGCCCCATCGGTTACAATGGGACAGGACTTTGATTCCTGCGGTACCACCCAAATTCGCACTCTTTCGTGCGCGCTCACTGTGTACTGACATACACGCGCGATATAACGGTCGCTTCCCGTCTTGCCTAACACTTGGTTTCCAAGTGCTCAGTTCGCCCTCCGGAGCCCATTCCAAACCGTCCGTACTGCCGTTTTTCACCGTCCGCGGCTCTCTGTGAATACTTTCCCGGTCCGTACTATTCTCCGTCATTGGTTTACTAAAGAAATTACGTTCATTTTAGCACTTTGAAGTGGAAATGTCAAGCTGTTTAACCAATAAACACACGCACTGTTTTTCCGCAAAAAACTTCCCGCTTTCGCGAATTTTGTTTTGTATTTTCCGGTGTTTTATGTTATACTGTATGAGAGCATACTATGCCCGCTGTGTTTGCGGTGCTTTTCTATAATAATTCGTATTAAAACATACATTACAAAGGAGCGGATGGTATGGACAAATACCTGATCCACGGTGGAAACCGTCTTACCGGCGAAGTTTCGATCAGCGGCGCGAAAAACGCGGCTGTTGCGATCCTTCCGGCCACGATCCTCTGCGAAGAACCTTGCATCATCGAAAATCTTCCGAATATCCGTGACGTTGTTCTCATCTCCGATATGCTTCGTGAGATGGGAGCAAAAGTAACCGTCATCAATAAAAATACACTGGAGATCGACGCTTCCGGTATCACCACCGCCGAAGCACCGTACGATCTTGCACGTAAAATGCGCGCATCCAGCTATTTTATGGGCGCGCTGCTCGGCCGTTTCCACGAGGCTCACGTTCCGCTTCCGGGCGGCTGTGACTTCGGCGTTCGCCCGATCGATCAGCATTTAAAGGGCTTCTCGGCTCTCGGCGCGGAATACACCGTTGAATCCGGTGTTGTCATCCTCAAAGCGGAAGAGCTCAACGCTTCGCATATCTACTTTGACGTTGTCACCGTCGGCGCAACCGTTAACGTAATGCTCGCCGCTGTTTTGGCAAAAGGCATGACCATCATCGAGAATGCGGCAAAAGAACCGCACGTCGTTGACCTTGCAAACTTCTTAAACGCTATGGGTGCCGATATTATGGGCGCCGGTACGGACGTTATCAAGATCCGCGGTGTTGAACGCCTGCACAGCGCAACGCACAGCATCATCCCGGATCAGATCGAAGCTGGTACGTATATGATCGCAGCTGCTGCAACCCGCGGCGACGTTTTGGTCCGCGGCGTTATCCCGAAACACCTTGAATCCATCACCACCAAAATGCAGAGTGTCGGCGTTACGGTTGAAGAATACGACGATGCAATCCGCGTTATCGGTGACAAGCCGTATAAGAAAACCAACGTCAAAACGATGCCGCACCCGGGTTTCCCGACCGATATGCAGCCGCAGATGGGCGTTCTCCTCTGCCTTGCCGAGGGCACCTCGCTTCTCACCGAAGGCGTATGGGACAACCGCTTCCGCTATGTGGACGAGCTTCGCCGTATGGGCGCAGAGATCTCTGTCAACGGCCGCGTTGCGGTAATCGAAGGTATTGACCACTTCTCCGGTACTTCTGTCAAAGCGACCGACCTGCGTGCAGGTGCTGCAATGGTTATTGCTGGTCTCGCCGCACAGGGTGTCACCGAAATCGAAGATATCCGCCACGTTGAACGCGGTTACGAAAATATCGAAGGCAAACTTCGCGCGCTCGGCGCCGACATCAAAAAGGTTCCGATCGAAGAAGATCCGACCGCACAGTAAGAAACCAAAACTTAAAAAGGACGCGCAATGCGTCCTTTTTTCTTGAAATTCATCCCACCAAGGAGAGATCCCATGTTCTGCTATTCCCTCTGCTCTTCCTCCAAAGGAAATGCAACGTATATCGGTAATAACGAAGCCGGCGTTTTAGTGGATGCCGGTCTGTCCTGCCGCCAGTTTTTCACCAAGATGCAGTGCATGAGTATCGATCCGCATGCCGTTCAGGCGATTTTTATCACGCACGAACACGTCGACCACGTAAAAGGCCTTTTCCGTATCGCAAAGGAGCTGAACGTTCCGGTTTACGGCTCGCGCGGCACGCTGGAAGCGCTTGTTGCCAAAGAGCAGATCCCGGCAGGCGGTGTTCTGCGTGAGATCCGGGCAAAATCCGCCGAATACGCCGACCTCTCCGTCCGGGCGTTTCCGATCCCACACGACGCTTCCGGCCCGTACGGCTACCGCATCACGCTGCCGGATGGCAAGGTGATCACCACCTGCACCGACTTGGGCTTTGTCAACGACGAGATCTATCAGAATCTCCGCGGCAGTAACTTCGTCCTGTTGGAATCGAACTATGATCCCGATATGCTCGCTTCCGGTCCGTATCCGGAGATGCTCAAGCGCCGTATCGCGTCCAGCTGCGGTCATCTTTCCAACGCGGACTGCGCCAAAACGGCCGCCGCACTCTTTGGCGACGGCACAACGAAATTCCTGCTCGGTCATTTAAGCGAGAATAACAACAAACCGGAGTTCGCCTATCACGCGACTCTCTCCGCGTTACATAAAGCGGGCGGCGAAATCTATGAAGATTTCGAGCTCTACGTTGCCGGTCCGCAGAACCGCGGCGGCGTCATCGAAATTTAAGGAGAAACTATGCTCACCGTTAAACTCATCTGTATCGGCAAACTCAAAGAGAGCTACCTGCGCGACGCACAGGCCGAATATCAAAAACGCCTCGGCGCATTCTGCAAAATCGAAGTGATCGAACTTTCCGAATACCGCCTTCCGGACAATCCATCCGATGCGCAGATCGAAAAAGGACTCACCGAGGAAGGAAAAGCCATCCTCGCGAAAGCATCCGGCACGCTCATTCCGATGTGCATCGAAGGCAAAATGCTCTCCTCCACCCAGCTTGCCGACCGCATTGCAAAAATCGCACTCGAAGGCGAAAGCACGCTCTCGTTCATCATCGGCGGCTCGTTCGGTCTTTCCGACGAGGTCAAATCGCGCGGCAGCTTAAAGCTTTCGATGTCCCCGATGACGTTCCCGCATCAGCTCGCGCGCGTGATGCTTTTGGAACAGATCTACCGCGCGTTCCAGATCAACGTCGGCGGAAAATATCATAAATGAAGATCAAAACCGTCGTACGCAGCACGTGTACGACGGTTTTTGTGTTATTCAAACTGCTTGTTGATGAAATCGTACGGTAAACCAAGCCAAATCGCGGCAGGGTGAATTGCTAATTTTCTGTGAACAGCTTATTCCATTCTTCCTTCGTCATCTCGTAACGCTCTTCATCCATCATCACGCCGTCATACCGCTCAAACGCTTTCTCGGCGTATCCCGTGTGGCGAAAGCCGAGTTTTTCGATCACGCGCTTCGAGCGCTGATTATGCGGAAAATGACCGATCACAACGCG
>JBGUUS010000170.1:0-5877 GCA_045133675.1 Oscillospiraceae bacterium
CGCTATACCCGCACCGCACCGATGCAGAACAACCCGATGCACGGCATCCTGGACGAATAAGAAATCATCCCGGAAGGAAGGCTCTTATGAGCCTTCCTTTTTTGCGTTTATATAACCGTTGATTATAGTATAAGTAGTACCGGCACTACTATTTATTATAAACACACAGTATATCCATTCTGAAATCCGCACAAACTCATAACTGTAAAATGGATGCATAGTACATCTAAAAACAAGAGGTGCATCCAATGGCAATCAAAAGTGTATCCATCCGGATCGAAGAAGAAATGCTCAGAAAGCTCGGCTATGTTGCGGATTATGAAGGCCGTTCCGCAAACAGCCATATCCTTGTTTTAATCCGCGAAAACATCAAAGCTTTCGAAAAAGAGCACGGCCCGATCGAAAATGAAATCGATCCTGCGCTTAACGTAAAACCCACCCGCAGGATGTAAGCGCTTTACCAATTATTTTCCATTTTCTGTTAATTTACGCTTGCATTAACTGGAAGTTTATGGTAATATAAAGTCACAGAATCAAATATACGGAGGTTTCTTCTTATGCAACCGCTTTTAAAAGTATTGATCGGTGACGAAAGCGTACCATTTGGTCAGGAGATGCGCCGCCTTCTTTCGGAAAATGATGCCGAAGTTATGCTCACCCCGAAAGACAGCGCGAAAGTTTTGCAGGCTGCTGCCGATTTCAAGCCGGACGTCGTCGTACTGGAAGCATATATGGCGCATGGCGATGCGCCTTCCGCCCTGCGCGAGTTGAATGCAATGCCGAACCCGCCGAAAACCGTTGTTGTCAGCGGTTACAGCAACCGGTTTCTCGAACAGGAGCTCAACGATCTCGGCGTTTCGCTCTTTCTGCTTCGTCCGTTCGGGCTGCCCGCTTTGTGCGAGTCGGTTCTCGATCTCTGCGGCATCGCGCGCGGTCTCCCGGTCGATATCAACCACCCGGGCCGCGGAACGAACGATCTGGAGTCCATCGTAACCGAACTTATCCTGCATATCGGCATTCCCGCACATATCAAAGGCTATCACTACGTCCGCCGCGCGATCATCGCAAGCGTGGACGACCCGGAGATGATGAGCTCCGTTACCAAGGTGCTCTATCCGACCATCGCAAAGGAATTTCAGACCACATCCTCGCGCGTTGAGCGCGCCATCCGCCATGCGATCGAGATCGCGTGGGACCGCGGCGATGTCGACGTATTGAACAGCTATTTCGGCTACACTGTGCACACCGGACGCGGCAAACCGACAAACAGCGAATTTATCGCGATGATCTCCGATAAGCTCCGCTTAAAGCTCAAACGCCGGATTGCAAGATAACCTGTATAATCCCGCATATTCACACACCGTCATGCCGTTTTTTCGGTTTGGCGGTGTATTTTTGTGAAAGAAAATTGCAAAATCCTGCATTTTCCCTCTGTACTTCTCTACTGCAAAGTGGTATAATAACAGAATACTTCTTTGAGAAAGGACGCATTGCCGTGGATTTTTCTTTTAAACACATCATTGCCGTTACCGGCCATTACGGAAGCGGCAAAACGAACTTCTCCGTCAATCTTGCGCTGGAAGCGGCAAGACAGGGCCGCGAGGTCATCGTGATCGACCTCGATATCGTAAACCCGTATTTCCGCACCGCCGATTTTGACACACTGCTCAAAGAGGCGGGCGTCACGCTGATCACACCGGCATACGCCAACTCAAACCTCGATATCCCGATCCTGCCGGCATCCATCGACGCCTCGCTTTCGAACGAAAACGCGGTCGTCATCCTCGACGTCGGCGGCGACGACGCAGGAGCCATCGCGCTCGGCCGCTATGCGCCGCGCATCAAAAATATGGACTACGACCTGCTCTGCGTCATCAACGAATGCCGTTTTCTCACCAAAACCGCCGACGAAGCCGTCGGACTGCTGCGTGAGATTGAGATGGCATCGCGCCTGAAAGCAACGGGTATCGTCAACAACAGCAATCTCGGCAAGGATACCACATCCGAAACCGTTTTGCACAGTCTTTCTTTCGCGGACGAAGTCTGCGCCGCCGCTTCTCTCCCGCTGTACTGCACCTGTATCCCGGAGGCAGAGGCCGAGGCATTTCCGGATTTCTTCGCGATCCGGCGTTTTGTCAAAGCGCCGTGGGAAACCGCATCCGATCTTTGCGAAAGCAACTGACCACATATATCCAAAAAGCAAGGAGGAAACTGACATGAAACTGATCATCGATACCGAAAGATGCAAAGGCTGCTCGCTCTGTGTGGCGACCTGCCCGAAACACCTTCTCAAAATCGACACGTCCGCGCTGAACCGTAAGGGCTATAACCCGGCTGTTCTCACCGACGAAGGCGCGTGCATCCACTGCGCAATGTGCGCAACCATGTGCCCGGACTGTGTCATTACCATCGAGGAATAACATAGAGCTATCAGCAAAGGAGTACATATCAATGGGACAGAAATATTTAATGAAAGGCAACGAGGCGATCGCTGAAGCCGCGATCCGCAACGGCTGTCTCCACTTCTTCGGTTATCCGATCACCCCGCAGACCGAGGTCAGCGCATATATGTCGAAAGTTATGCCGAAAATCGGCGGATGCTTTCTGCAGGCTGAATCCGAGGTTGCTGCAATCAACATGGTTCTCGGCGCTGCATCCTGCGGCGTTCGCGCAATGACCTCTTCTTCCTCTCCGGGCATCAGCTTAAAGAGTGAGGGTGTTTCCTACATCGCAGGCTCCGACCTTCCGTGCGTTATCTTAAACGTTATGCGCGGCGGCCCGGGTCTTGGCGGTATCCAGCCGTCCCAGGCGGACTACTGGCAGGCAACCAAAGCGCTCGGCCACGGCGATTTCCAGCTGCTCGTTTACGCACCGGCAACCGTTCAGGAGATCGTTGACCTGATGGGAACCGCATTTGACCGCGCAGAAAAATACCGTATGCCGGCACTCATCCTTGCCGACGGTATCCTCGGCCAGATGATGGAACCGGTTGAATTCCCGGAAAAACTCGAGTCCATCCCGGAGCGCCCGTACGCAACCACCGGCACGAAAGAGGCGCGCAAACCGAATATCGTAAACTCGCTCTACCTCAAACCGGATCAGCTTGAGCGCACCGTTATCGAGCGCTTTGAACGCTATGAGGAAGTTAAGAAAAACGAAGTTCTCGTCGAAGAATATCAGACCGAAGACGCTGAACTGATCGTTGTTGCATACGGCACGACCGCGCGCGTCGTCCGCACCGCAATCAACACCGCACGTGCAGAAGGTATCAAAGTCGGCATGATCCGTCCGATCACCCTCTGGCCGTTCCCGGAAAAAGCAATCGCAGACGCAGCAAAACGCGTTGACAATATGCTCGTTGTTGAGATGAGCATGGGCCAGATGGTCGAAGACGTCCGTCTTTGCGCAAACGGCGCATGCAACGTCTCCTTCTTCGGCCGCACCGGCGGTATCGTTCCGACCCCGGCTGAAGTTCTGGGCGAAATCAAAAAACTCGCAGGAGGTGCGAAATAATGGCAACGTTTCATAAAACAAAGGGCCTGACCGACGCGGTCCTGCACTACTGCCCGGGCTGCACCCACGGCATCGTACACCGCCTTGTTGCAGAGGTTATGGAAGAGCTCGGCATCCTCGGCAAAACCGTCGGTATCGCACCGGTCGGCTGCTCGGTTATGGCATACGATTACTTCAACTGTGATATGATCCAGGCTCCGCACGGCCGTGCTCCGGCTGTTGCAACCGGCGCAAAACGCGCAAATCCGGATAACATCGTCTTCACCTATCAGGGCGACGGCGACCTCGCGGCAATCGGCACCGCAGAGACCGTTCACGCAGCAACCCGCGGCGAGAACATCACCGTTATCTTCATCAACAACGCGATCTACGGCATGACCGGCGGCCAGATGGCTCCGACCACTCTTCCGGGTCAGGTCACCCAGACCACACCGTACGGCCGTGATGTAACCCGTGCCGGTTACCCGATCCGTATGTGCGAGATGCTCTCCACGCTCGATGGTGTTGCATACGCAGAGCGCGTCACCGTAACCGACGTTCCGAACGTTCGCAAAGCGAAAGCCGCAATCAAAAAGGCATTCCAGACCCAGATCGACAAAAAAGGCTTCTCCATCGTTGAAGTTCTTTCCACCTGCCCGACCAACTGGGGTCTCGCACCGACCGAAGCGATCAAATGGCTCAAAGAGAACATGACGCCGTATTACCCGCTCGGTGTTTACCAGGACAAAACGGAAAAGGGGGTATTCTGATATGGCAGTAAATATGCTGATTGCCGGCTTCGGCGGACAGGGCGTTCTGTTCGCGGGCAAAATTGTTGCATACACCGGCATGATCGAAGATAAACAGGTCTCCTGGCTCCCGTCCTATGGTCCGGAGATGCGCGGCGGCACCGCAAACTGCTCGGTCTGCATTGACGATGAGCCGATCGGCTGCCCGATCGTTCTCGAGCCGCATACCCTGATTGCAATGAACCGCCCGTCCTACGACAGCTTCATCAACAACGTTGCTGCAGGCGGCATCGTCGTATACGACTCCACGCTGATCGACGTCGCGTGCGCACGCACCGACATCACCGCAGCGCCGATCCCGGCAACCCAGATGGCGAACGACAACGGTCTTCACGGCCTTGCCAACATCATCATCCTCGGCCAGGTACTCAAACAGAATCCGTTCTGCTCGCTCGACGTGCTCAAAGCCGCACTCACCAAATGTGTTCCGGCGAAAAAACAGCACCTGCTTGAGCCGAACCTCCGCGCTCTGCAGCTCGGCTACGACTATTAAGAAAACACACAAAATTTGGCGTTGTACCCACGAGGGTACAACGCCAGTTTTATTCGCCTTCGGCGAGTGGTATTGCTCCGCAGTGATATTCGGCTAAAGCCGAGTGATATTGTCCTTCGGACAGTTTTGCGGCGAATAAAATACCACTGAAACCGCAAGGTTTCAATAGCACTATTGCTGTAAAGCAATAATATCACTCCGACGATAGTCGGAATAAAACTTGAAAAGCCTTACGATTTGTTTCGGTATAAGACAAAATGAAAAGACGCACGAAAATTTCGTGCGTCTTTTTTTACTGCTTCATTTTCAGATAGTGCGCTTTTAAACATTCAAAGCTCTCGTCGCTTAAATCGTGCTCGATCTTGCAGGCGTCTTTGCGCGCGGTCTCTTCGTTTACGCCGAGCGCCATCAGCACGTTTGTGAGCATCTCGTGGCGTTCAAAGATCTTTTCCGCGATCGCCGCACCCGTTTCGGTCAGCTCGATGGAACCGTCTTTATCCACCGTAACGTATCCGTTTTCGCGCAGGTTTTTCATAAATACACTGACGCTCGGTTTTGAAAAGCCAAGTTCCGTTGCGATATCGACCGAACGCACCGTGCCGAGTCTATGGCGAAGCATCAATATCGTTTCCAGATAGTTTTCCGCCGACTCATGGATCTCCATAGCCTCTCCTCCTTCATAAAATGTTATATATTATCATACCATACCTCTTGTCTTTTGGCAAGGTAAACAAATTGACACCGCAGGAATTTTTCTCCTGAAAATCACTTGACAAATCGGTTAGTCCGTGCTAACATATATCACGGTTAGGAAAGACTAATACGGTGCATTGACTCACACCGACACTTTCCGGCAAGGTATTTCCCGAGGAGGAATTTATCATGAAAACACTCAAAGATATCAAAATCGGCGGCACCGGCAAGGTTGTCAAAATCCACAGCGAAGGCGCGATCCGTCGCCGCATCATGGATATGGGCATCACCAAAGGCGTCGAGATTTATATCCGCAAGGTCGCTCCGCTGGGCGATCCGATCGAGCTGAATCTGCGCGGCTATGAGCTTTCTCTGCGCAAAGAGGATGCC
>JBGUUS010000171.1:0-7671 GCA_045133675.1 Oscillospiraceae bacterium
CAGGATTTTTATCGTTTTCATTGTATCAGTTCCTTTCGGTTGGATAGTAAAAAGTATAGCACGATTTTTGCCCGAATACAAGAAAAATGGTAATTGTTTGGGAAAACCGCAGGCATTTTCAAATTGAAAAGAAGACCTCTGTATGGTAGAATGAAAGAAAAACACCCGGAGGGTTTTACTATGCTCAGCAATCTGACAACGCAGAAAAATATCCGCACATTTTCCGTCTGTCCGGAGAATCTCACCGGCGAAAAAGGCAAAGGCGGCATGGCCAAACAGGGCAGTGCTTCCTATGCATCGCGTGAACTCGGGCAGGGCTGGAAGGTGAATCCGTATCTCGTTTTGCCGCCGGAGTCAAAAACCGTTCTGGCGGATATCAAAGGTCAGGGTGCCATCAAACATATCTGGATCACCGACGGTGCACTTGCCGGCCGCCTGCTGATCCTGCGCATCTATTTTGACGGACACGAAAACCCGGCTGTTGAAGCACCGCTTTCGGATTTCTTTGCGAATGCCGAGCACACCGAATACCGCCAGCTTTCGAGCCTTGCGATGTGCGTCAACCCGGGCAGAGGCTTAAACTGCTATTTTGAAATGCCGTATTATCAATCCTTCCGCATCGAGGTCGAAAACCTTGCGCCGAGCGAGTGCAATATCTATTATCAGATCGACTGCGAGGAAAAAACACTGCCGGAGAATGCGCTCTGGTTCCATGCGCAGTTCAGAAGGGTCAATCCGCTGCCGTATCAAGAGCCGTATGTCATTCTCGATAACATCAAAGGCAACGGTCACTATGTCGGCACGTATATGCACTGGGGCGTCAAATCGAACCAGTGGTGGGGTGAAGGCGAGATCAAGTTCTATATCGACGGCGACACGGATTTTCCGTCCATCTGCGGCACGGGCACGGAGGACTATTTCTGCGGCGCATATAACTTCGACGTCGACGGAAAATATGTCGAATTCACCACGCCGTATTCGGGTATGTATAAAGTCCGCAGAACCGATGCGCTCTACCGCGCACAGCGCTATTTCAACCTCTATCGCTGGCATATCACCGACCCGATCTATTTTAAAGAGGATCTGAAAGTTACGATCCAGGCGCTCGGTTGGAGAAGTGAAGGCCGCTATCTGCCGCTGCAGGACGATATCTCGTCGGTTGCATACTGGTATTCCGATACGCTCGACGACGAATATCCGCCATTTCCGTCCAAAAACGATCTTGAGATCATCTGAGTCTGCAAAGGAGATCAAACGATGTATACAAAACACCAGTGGAAGTCCGACGTATATCAAAACTTTCAGTATGTCATCAACCTGCCGAAGGATTATGATCCAAAGAAAACGTATCCGCTTGTTTTCTTCCTGCACGGCGCAGGCGAGCGCGGCGACGATCTCGACGTGGCGATGGCACACGGCTTTATGAAACATGTGCGCGAATCGGGCAAGGAGTATCCGTTCCTGTTTGCCGCGCCGCAGTGCCCGTTCAATAAATACTGGGGCTGCTATACGGAGTCGCTTCTGGCGTTCCTTGACTTTATCTGCGAGGAATACCCGGTCGACCGCAGCCGCATCTACCTGACCGGTCTTTCGATGGGCGGAACGGGAACGTGGATGCTCGCGATGGCGGCGCCGGAACGCTTTGCGGCGCTGGCTCCGGTTTGCGGAAGCGGCATTTACTGGTATGGCGAAGCGGTAAAGGATATCCCGATCTATATGGTGCACGGCGACTGCGATACGATCGTCCCGCTTTCGGAGAGTATTGCGATGCTCAATTCCGCCAATAAGCGCGGCGGTCACGCCGAGCTTAAAATCTGCTACGGTCTTGGTCATAACGCATGGGACGTTGCCTATGCCGGTGATGAACTCACCGCGTGGTTTTTACAGCATAAGAAAATGGTTTGATAAGCCGCCGGCTTACAGATGAAGGAAGGGTAACAGCTATGACGAAATTATACGGCGACGGTATCCACGACGATACACGGGCGATTCAGGAGCGCATCGACAGCGGCATTTGCGAGGTAGTTCTTCCGACACCGGAAAAATGCTACCTGATCTCCGCACCGCTTGAACTGCCGTCGGATTTCAAGCTCACTTTGCCGCGCTTTGCGGAGGTGAAGCTTGCCGCCGGTGCAAACTGCGTGATGCTCAAAAACAAAACGAAAGCCGATTTTGCACACCGCTGTGAAGAAAAGCTCTGGTGGTTTTTGAACGAATATGCGCCGGATTATCCCTGCCGCAATATCGAGGTGTCGGGCGGTATTTGGAACTGCAATAACCTTTGTCAGAACCCGAACCCGATCCAGACACATATTTACGAGCCGGTCGGATACAGCGGATTCGGTATGCTGTTTTACAATGTCAAAAACCTGATTCTGCGCGATTTCACGGTCAAGGATCCGGTCAATTTCTCGGTTACCCTCGATACCGTTTCGTATTTCACGGTCGAAAACATCATCTTTGATTTCAATTACGGCAATCCGAGCGCAATGAATATGGATGGCATCCATTTAAACGGCAACTGCCATTTCGGACTGATCCGCAACCTGCAAGGCGCGTGCTATGACGATATGGTGGCGCTCAACGCCGACGAAGGCTCCGACGGCCCGATCACGAATATCGAGATCGCGAGTGTCCGCGCGGAGGATTCGCACAGTGCCGTCCGCCTGCTTACCGTTAAAAACGCGATCGAAAACATCCATATCCGCGATATTTACGGCACGTTCTATCAGTACTGTGTCGGTATCACGAAGTACTACGACGGCGAATCGTTCGGCTATTATTCCGGCATCGCGATCGAGAACATCTGCGCGTCGAAAGCGCCGCGCATCCCGGTCTACGGAAAAGAGGGAACATATGTCTTTCCGCTGATCTGGGCGGAGGATAACCTGAAGATCAGGGATCTGAAAATCGCCGATCTGCACCGCGTTGAGCGCGAAACACCGGTCGAAACGCTCTATCTCGGCAAAAACTCCGCAGTGGAGAATCTGACCCTTTCGCGTATCTTCACCGAAAATGAAACGGGCGGACCAATGCCGCTTTTTGTCAATAACGGCACGGTCGAAAGCTTGCGTTACAGTGAGCTCGATCCGCACGGCGATCCGCTGTTTACCGGCACAGGAAAAGTGTGCCGTCAGCGCGAATACTAAAACCGCATCACAAAAAAGAAAGCCCTTTGGTTTGATCCAAAGGGCTTTTTCGCGTCTTAAAATCCGAGCGTGCCGGATGCGTGCGCCGTAACGGCGGTTCCAAGGTAGAAGGTGAGCTCTTTTGCCTCCGCTTCGTCCGTGCGGCTTTCGTGTGTTACCGTGATCTCGCCGACAGCGCCGTGTTCGCGTGCTTTTTCTCTTGCACCTTCTTCTGCGGCGGCTGTTGCAAAAGCAACCGCTTCTTCGAGCGTTTCAAAATAGCCGTTTTCCTTTTCGGTCGTCACGATATAACCGGCGATGCCGTCAACGGTGTTGTCCGGACGGATCTCAACCGTGCAGGAAGCGCTGATACTGCCGATGATCGCGCCGAGCGCATTGGCAACTTCATAGTTTTGCGGGAAATGCGCGTGGGTGCCGAGCATCTCTGCAACCTCAGCAAGGAATACACGAATCGGCGCACCGACACCGATCAGCGAATAGCGTGTGCGCGGTAAAGTGGAGAAGAGCGGGTCGGTTTTTCCCGTCTTCGCTTCTTCATAGCTTGCTTCGATAAAGCGCGCAACATCCGCGCTGACACCGTTTTTCATGTAGTACGGGTCCTTGTTTTCGAGCATCGATTTTACAACGTTGATATAGAGCTTTCTGCGTACCTCGTCGTATACACGGTCGCAGAGCTCTTCGACGGTGATATTCAGGTTGAAGGCTGCAAATTCCGCACCGAGGCGCGATGCCTCCGCGTCGTACCGGTCGAAATCGCCTTTGATGTGCATGATATCGGTCGGGGTTAAGCCGCAGATCTGTACGACACCTTCCTGCAAAAGCCGGTTGATGCGCAGTGTATAGATGTCTTTTCCGACTGCGGCGGCCGCCTCTGCAACCGGCAGCGGCTTTTCGCGGAGCACACGGCAAAAAGCCTTTTCCTCTTCGGTATATCGCGTGCCTTCCTCGATATCCTTGATGAGCATATAGTGCTCGTACAAAAACTTCGTGTGGCTGCGCGGCTCCATATTTCTGAGGTTCTCGGTTACCGCCGGATATTTTGCTGCGGCAACGCAGAGCGGAACCACGCGGTATTCTTCCAAAAAGAGCTTCTTGCCGGAATAGTGCACGGCGCTGTCGCCGCCAAGACCGAAGGTTTTTACGTACAAGCCGTTTACGAATGTCTTCCATTTTCCGATGGAGACACCGTTTGTTGCCGTAACCGGCATACCGTTGTGGATAAAGGCAATGTCGGTCGTTGTGCCGCCCATATCGATAACGATGCTGTCGGGCGAATCGGCAAGACGGGTACAGCCGATGGCGCTTGCCGCCGGACCGCAGAGCAGGGTTTCAACCGGGCGCATCGCGGCGAATTCTTCGCTCATCAAGCTGCCGTCGCTGCGGACGATGACGAGCGTTTTGGGGTGAATGCCGCGGATATCGAGCGCTTTTTTAACCGAAGCTAAAAACTCGCTGATAACCGGGAACAGACCGGCGTTTAACAGCGTGCCTGCGCCGCGTTTTAAGGAGTTTAACTCCGAGAACAGCTCGTGACCGCAGACGACCGGGATATTGTGTTTTTTCTGAAAGAGCGCTTTCGCTTTCTTTTCGACCGCTGCGCCGTTTCGCATCGCGTTGACTTCGATCACGCCGACGCCGTCGAGATTTTCAAAGCCCGTTTCGATCGCACTTTCAAAGAGTTCCCAGTCCGGTTCGCGGGTGGAACCGCCCGAAAACGTGGTGTAGCTCTCCTGCAGATACATCTCGTCCGAGGATGGCAAACCGCACTGCGGACCCACCTGATCGATTACCTTTTTGTCGCCGCCGAAAAAGATGAGCTTTGCGCGGCCGCCTTTGTCCTCCACGCAGGCGTTCGTTGCAAGCGTTGTCGAAAGCGAGATCATCTCCGTTTTGTGCAGAAGCTCTGCCGGAAGTCCGTCGATTGCGCCCAGAATACCGACCGTCAGATCGTCTTTCGTGGTGAGCGATTTGGCGCTGCCTAAAATAGCGCGGCTTTCAAAATCATATAAAACGGCGTCTGTATACGTTCCGCCTGTGTCAATACCGATTCCGAGTTTCATTTTAACTACCTCGATTTCATAAAGAATCCGATTTGCTTTCATTATAGCAAAGGCAATCGTGATATGCAAACGGAATTGCATCGGAATATTCGCGTTTTCTTCTGTTCAAACGCCTTGATGTGTGGTATGATGGAACAAAAGGGTACAAGGAGGAATTCAAAAATGAAACTGGGTATCGCGATGCCGTTATCGCACACTTCGCCCGAAGAATGGGCCAAAAAACACAGGGAAGCGGGCCTTTCGTCCGTTGTGTTTCCGCTCAGCTCGAACGCCGCCGTTGCGGATATCGACGCTTATGCAAAAGCCTGCAAAGATTTTGATCTGGTGATCGCCGAGGTCGGCATCTGGAAGAATATGCTTGCGCCAAACGCAAAAGAGCGGGAAGAAAACTTCGCCTATGCAAAGCGCCAGCTTGAACTCGCCGAGTATATCGGTGCGGATTGCTGTGTCAACATCACGGGTGCAAAAGGCGAGATCTGGGACGGCGGATATCAAGAGAATTATACCGAAGAGACGTATGAAGAGATCATCACGGGCACACAGAAGCTGATCGATTCGGTCAACCCGAAAAACACGTGCTATGCGCTTGAGCCGATGTCGTGGATGCATCCGGATTCACCGGAGGATTACCTGCAGATGGTCAAAGACATCGACCGCGCGGCATTCGGTGTACATCTCGATATTGTCAATATGATCTCTTCGCCGCGGCGCTATTTTGCAAACGAGTCGTTTGTTGACCACGCGATCGCGCTTTTGGGCAAACAGATCAGAAGCTGTCATATCAAAGACGTTCTGCTCGTGCATCAGCTTCCAGTCAGCCTGCGCGAGGTTCCGTGCGGCGAAGGCGGCTTTAACTTAAAGCACTATATCGAGAGCATCAATGAGCTCAACCCGGATATGCCGGTGATCATCGAACATCTCGATAAGGAAGAAGAGTATCTCAAAGCGATCGCATATCTGAACGGACTGTTCAAGTAAATAAGAAAAGGCGGGTTTTTACCCGCCTTTTTGCTTTATACCTCAATCTGTTTTTTCGACCAGCCGCATTCTTCATACGTATTGCCTTCAAAGCTGAGTCTGCGCAGGAGCGTTGCGGTTTCTTCGTGGGTGCCGCTGAATGCGCTCCAATAAAACATCGCCGCACCCAGCTTTTTCGCACAGCCGAGGATGCTCGGCATATTCTGCTTGAGCAGATGCCACGTCGTCAGCATCACACCGAACAATCCGTTTTCCGCAACGGTCTGAACGTGTGCAGTGTAGTTGCCTTCGTCAAACCACGGCGCACCCATGACATCGTGGCCGCAGTTTTTGAGCGAAAGCAGGGAAGGCACCGGAATATCAACACAGCCGTACTGCCAATCCACAAAAACGGTTGATTTCGCCGTGCTGTTGCGGATCTCTTCGATCTCATCCTTTTCACCGGAGGAATAACAATCTTTGAATGCGTCCTTTTCCAACAGCATATCCATCCAAAGCATCGGGCGGCGTCCTTCTGCCTCTACCTCGTGGGTGAGATCTTTCAGATAATCCGGCAGGTGCCGGCGCAGTGCCGCGTTGCGTGTGATATAGTACGCTTCGTCACAACCGACGTGCATATATTCGCCTTCGCCAAAGAGCGCATACAGTTCTTCGCGTACGCGTTTGAGCAGTGCTTTTACTTCATCCGATGCGATATTCCACGCCCAGCCGTCCGGTGTGAAAAGACGCTGCAGCTTCGGGTTTTGATCGAGCACGACGTGTTTGCCGTAGCAGACACGCGATGCCGATGCGTGTCCGAGCTGATTGAACATCGGAATCGGTTCTACGCCGAGCATCCTGCATTCTTCGATCAGCTCACGCGCCTCGTCCTTCGAAAAGGCGTTCGGCCACGAGAGTTCTTTTAAGAAGTCGTATTTGAGCATACCCCAAAATTCGATAATGATATGCGTGTATTGGCAAAGCGCCGAAAGGCGAATGAGCTTTTTGATAAAATAGAGGTCGTTTTCCGGAAAAACGCAGATATGGATCATGCGGTTTTTCATGAGATATCGGCTTGTTTCCTCGCGGCATTCAATTTGAAATACATCGCCGTTTTGCTCGATTTTCATCAGCAGGGCAAAATAGCCGCGCATCAGACTGCTATAGTCCCTGCCGATTACGTATACACCGTTTTCCTCCACCGAAACCGCATATTCCTTGTTCGCGGGCAGATCGATTTTCTTCGGTGCACCGATGCAAAAGGCGTTTTCTTCGCCGGGAACAAGCGCGAGGGAAGACGAGTTCAGACAAAAGCGATACCACAGTTTTTCTGTGAGCGTATGCATCATCCGCGGGTCACAAACCGCCAAAACGGTGTCCTTAAACGTAAAGAACGGTTTCATTCAGTCCTTCCTCCTTTTA
Organism: Oscillospiraceae bacterium; assembly: GCA_045133675.1. GTDB lineage: Bacteria > Bacillota > Clostridia > Oscillospirales > Ruminococcaceae > Paludihabitans. Next base: position 7,589 of record JBGUUS010000171.1, read on the forward strand.
TTCTTCAAACCGATACCAGATATCGTCCAAAACGATGTCCGTTTTTGCACGGTCCGGGATCGCAATGCCGTATCCGCCGTGAA
>JBGUUS010000172.1:0-13055 GCA_045133675.1 Oscillospiraceae bacterium
CGGGATTTTCGTTGCCGACCGGTTCGGTTTTCCGCCTTTTAAACGGAAGATTTCTGACGATGCGGTATACGAGCACGATATAGCCGAGCACAATTGCCAGCGTGACCGCCGCCATAATGGCCGCAAGCCAAAGCGGGCCGTTTGTAAAGATATCCCACGCAAGCACACCGAACAGCAGGGCGAAAGGCACAAATGCGACCGTCAGCAAAAGAAGCCGCAGCCATTTCGGAAGCCGTTTCGATGTAGCGCCTTCCACTGCACCTTCCAGCACAAGTTCCATCAGGAATTCGATCAGCTCTTCCATTCCGGTTCACCTTATGCAAGCGGAATGCTGTATACGTCCCATGCGCGGAAGAGCCAGCCGAAATAGTATTTGAGGCAGCAGGATTCGCCCTGAATGTACAGTCTGCCGTCGAGGATCTCGAGGTCCTCGCTCATCGGCATCATTTCGACATCGCGGATCAGCGCATCCTCATCGAGGAACCAGACCGGGATCTCGTTTCCGTCAATCATAACAGAGGTATCCGCCGCATTGGCGAGCACGTTTTCGTACACGTAGATGTGCGAATTCGAGAAGCCGTAGGAAGTCGAAAGTGCGGCCTTTCCGGTATCGTCAAAAACGATACCCTGCAGCTTATCGCGAACCGAGAGGATCTTTTCCGGAACATCGGATGCAACACCCGTTTCGGTGGATTCGTCGATGCGGTAACCGCAGACAAACGACGGATTCACTTCACCGGAACCGGTGGTGAGATGATGCGTCTCTTTAGTCGGGTATTTCTCCGGGTCGTAGAACTCGCCGGTCCAGAGCATACCGTCATAAACCGTGACGCAGGCGGAACGGGATTCCGGATAAATGCAGGTATCGAGCGTGATCTTGCCGTCGCCGTTTAAGATCTCATCGAGTTCGATGGTCCACACACAGTTATCGCTGCCGTCGCCGTCGTTTGCCAGCCAGACGTATTTTTCGCCGACCGCCATACCGCCGGTGTGGCTCGAATACGCGTTGCCGTCTTTATCGAACAACTCAACAAAGGAGGTGGAGCCGTCTTTACAGATATAGATACGGCTGGGCGATTTGCCGTCAGCCATATAGCCGCACTGCAGGAAAAGGTCCTCTTTTTCGATATACGTCATGCCCTGCGGCACCATGCCGTCAAAAAGACCGGCATTGCCGAACTCCGCTTTTGCCTCCGCATAAAATCCGGAATATAAAAGCGGCTGGATCAGGTTCATAACAAGGACGAATGCGAGAAGAATTCCCACAATGACGCCGAGGGTAATGCCGAGTCGTTTTGCAAACTTTTTCATGGCAAATCCCTCTTCCTTTTTAGAAATCTGCGCTGCCGGTCGTTCTCGGGAACGGGAGAACGTCACGGATGTTCGAGATGCCGGTCATGTACATGATCAGGCGCTCGAAGCCAAGGCCGAAGCCCGCGTGTTTCGTTCCGCCGTAACGGCGCAGGTCAAGGTACCACCAGTAATCCTCCGGTTTAAGACCCAGTTCTGCCATACGTGCTTCCAGAACGTCGAGACGCTCTTCACGCTGGCTGCCGCCGATGATCTCGCCAACGCCCGGAACAAGCAGGTCGGTTGCCGCAACGGTTTTGCCGTCGTCATTGAGGCGCATATAGAAAGCTTTGATCTCTTTCGGATAGTCGTATACGAATACCGGGCCGTTGAACACTTTCTCGGTGAGATAGCGCTCGTGCTCGGTCTGCAGGTCCGCACCCCAGAATACCGGATACTCGAACTCATCTTTGTGTTTTTCGAGGATCTCGATTGCTTCGGTATAGCTGCATTTTGCAAAGTCGGAATCGATCAGTGCACTGATGCGTGCGATGAGGCCTTTATCGAAGAAGTTGTTGAAGAATGCCATTTCGTCCGGGCAGCGGTCCATGACGAATTTCAGAACGTATTTGATCATGTCGCGTGCAAGCTCCATGTCGTCGTTCAGGTCAGCAAAAGCGATCTCCGGCTCGATCATCCAGAACTCAGCTGCGTGGCGCTGGGTGTAGGATTTTTCAGCACGGAAGGTCGGACCGAAGGTGTAGATCTTGCCGAATGCCATTGCCATGCACTCGCCCTGCAGCTGGCCGGAAACGGTGAGGTTTGCCGGTTTGCCGAAGAAGTCCTGCGTAAAGTCAACTGCACCGTCCTCGGTCATCGGCGGGTTCACCGGATCGAGCGTGGTAACGCGGAACATCTCGCCTGCACCCTCACAGTCGGATGCGGTGATCAGCGGTGTGTGTGCATATACGAAGCCGCGCTCATTGAAGAAGCTGTGGATCGCATAAGCCGCAACGCTGCGTACACGGAATACAGCGCTCAGCGTATTGGTACGCGGACGCAGGTGAGCGATGGTACGCAGATACTCGAGCGTATGGCGTTTTTTCTGCAGCGGATAATCCGGCGTGGAAGCGCCTTCGAGAACGATCTCTTCCGCGTGGATCTCAAACGGCTGTTTTGCCTGCGGGGTCAGCAGGAGTTTGCCGGTAACGCAGAGCGCTGCGCCAACGTTGTATTTCGTAACTTCTTTGAAATTATTGATCTTTGCATCTTCAAAAACGATCTGCAGATTGCGGAAGCAGCCGCCGTCGTTGAGTTCAATAAAGCCAAGTGCTTTGGAATCGCGGATGGTGCGTACCCAGCCACAGACAGTAACGGTCTGGTCCGCGAATTTTTCCGGCTCTGCATAAAGAGCACGGATCTCGGTTCTGTTCATGCCGATTTCCTCCATTTTCACACCGCAAAAGAAAAAAAGCGGTGCCGGTTTGCGTAGTTTTCCTCCGCAAAAGCTGCTTTTGCGGACGATTATCTCTATTATACGGCATTATGCGCAAAAGCGCAAGAAATACATTTCTTTATAATGGAACTTTTTCGGAAAAAAATTGCTTTTTGTCGTTGTAATTGCACGAAGAAAATGATATCCTTATTTTAACAGGTCCGTGCGGCGAAACCGCAATGCACGGACGCAAAATTAAAGAACGGAAGGTACTCCAAAATGACACGCACTGAAATTCTCGAACAGATCAAAGGCGGCCTCATCGTTTCCTGCCAGGCACTGCCGGAAGAACCGCTGCACAGCTCCTTTATCATGGGACGTATGGCGTATGCGGCTATGCTCGGCGGCGCGGTCGGCATCCGTGCAAACTCGGTTGAAGACATCACCGAGATGAAAAAGCTCGTTGATCTGCCGATTATCGGTATCATCAAACACGACTGTGACGACAGCCCGGTTCGTATCACCCCGACCATCAAAGAGATCGACGCACTCGTAGAAGCAGGCGTTGAGATTATTGCAACCGACGCAACCGACCGTATCCGCACCGGCGGCGTTACCCTTGACGAATTTTTCAAAGAGGTCCGCGAGAAATATCCGGATCAGCTCTTTATGGCGGACTGCTCGACTTATGAAGAAGCACTCCATGCACAGGAGATCGGCTTTGACTTTGCCGGCACCACCCTGCGCGGTTATACCGAATACACCGAAGGCATCGCCATCCCGGACTATGACCTGCTCAAAAAGATGGCCGAGGAATTAAAGATCCCGGTTATCGCAGAAGGCGGCATCTGGTCTCCGGAACAGCTCCGTGCAGCAATCGACTGCGGCGTTCACGCAGCGGTAGTCGGCACGGCGATCACCCGCCCGATGGATATCACCAAACGCTACGTTAAAGCACTTGACTGAGGAAAACAAATGGACAACCGTTTGCAGCAGCAGCTCGCATTTCTGGTTGAGATCGACCGGATGAAAAACGTGATGCGCCAGACGCTGCTCGCCGATTCCTCCCGAAGAGAATCGGATGCCGAGCACTCGTTCAGCCTTGCAATGTTCGCAATGCTTTTAGCCGAACACGCCGAAGAAGAGATCGATATAAGCCGCGTGATCCGGATGGTGCTCGTGCACGACCTGATCGAAATTTATGCGGGCGACACCTTCTGCTACGATCAAAAAGGCAACGAGGATAAGGAAGCACGCGAAAAAGAGGCTGCCGATAAGCTCTATGCCATGCTTCCTGAAGATCAGGCGGCGGAATACCGCGCACTCTGGGAAGAATTCGACCGTATGGATACGCCGGATTCGCGCTATGCCGCAGCACTCGACCGCATCCAGCCGATGCTCAACAATTATCTCACGAACGGCCACACCTGGAAACTCGGAAACGTAACCAGTGAACAGGTGTACAAACGGATGGAACCGATCCGAAACGGTCTTCCGAAAGCCTGGCCGATCGTTGAATGGATCATCAATACGTCAATCGAAAAAGGCTTTTTACAGCCGTAAGGAGGATGACCTATGAAAAAACTGCTTCTCGTAACACTCGACGAACGTCCCTGCTGCTTTGAATTTCAGGCACAGATGGCAAGAGGCACCGATATCCAGATCGTAAAACCGCCGCGCGAACTTCTTCCGGATAAAAAGAAATTCGCCGACCCGGACAAACTTTACGCATGGATGGAAGAAAATGCAGAAGGCTGTGACGGCTGCGTTTTAGCAATCGACGCTCTGCTTTATTCCGGTCTGCTTCCGTCGCGTATTCATAACTTCTCGCTTGAAACGCTCAAAGAGCGCCACGCACGCATCCGCACCTTTAAAGAAAACCACCCGGGTATGCTCCTTTATGCATACAGCACCATTATGCGCAACCCGCGCTATTCCTCGAGCGAGCAGGAGCCGGACTACTACGAAGAGTGGGGTCATGACATTCATCGCTGGGGCTGGATCACGCACCGCAAGGATATGAACGTTGCCGATCCGGAAGAACTCGAAGAGCTGGATGCAATCAACGCACGCCTGCCGAAGGAATTCCTCGACGATTACCTCGGCCGCCGCGCTAAAAACACCGAACTCAACAAAATGACGATCGACCTCGCCGCAGAAGGCGTTATCGATTTCCTCATCATTCCGCAGGATGACTCGAGCCCGTACGGTCTGACCGCACTCGATCAGCGCGTTCTGCGCAAATACATCCGCGAGAAAAAGATTCAGCTCAAAGCTTATATGTACCCGGACTCCGACGGCGTTCAGGGTACGCTCGTTGCCCGCATGGCAAACCACTTTGAAAACCGCAGACCGCTCATCTGGATCAAATATGCATCCGCTGCCGGCGATACGGTCGTTCCGATGTATGAAGACCGCATGGTTGACGCAACGGTCAAATATCAGATCCTTGCCTGCGGCGGTATCGTAGCTTCGAGTGCGGCAGAGGCCGACCTCATCGTTATGGTCAACACGCCGAGCGCAAACCCGCGCGACCGTCTCTCCACGCCGGAATTCGTAAACCGCATCGAATACGACGCAAACCGCAACCAGATCGAACTCGTCGAGTATGCCGCATACGCGATCGACGTGCTCAAAAAACCGGTCTGCTTCCTCGATATCGCATTTGCAAATGGCGGCGACCCGGAGCTGTTCTGGCTGCTGCGTGAAAAAGGTCTGCTTTGGAAACTGGCGGGTTATTCCGGCTGGAACACCTCGTCGAATGCGATCGGTATCGCTCTGCCGAGTGCTCTGCTCTACCTGCTCTACGGCGCACGTCCGGAGCACGTCGACTTCCTCGCAATGCGCTATGTTGAAGACGTTGCATACATGGACTATATCCGTCCGTCGATGCTGCAAAACGAGATCCCGGCAATGGGTCTTTCCTACTTCAAGGTTGACGGCGAAAACGGCGAAGTTGCAAAAATCATCAAAGCGAAACTGCAGGCATTTGCCGACGAAAATATCTCCGATGACGAATACCGCATCGTGATCGACCATGTCTATATGCCGTGGACCCGTATGTTCAACAACGGCATTTTCGCACACGCCGAGCCGGTTAAATAACCGAGAAAGGAACCGCCATGAAAAAGATTCTTCTGATTCCGCTGGACACCCGTCCGTGCAACTATACCTACCAGCCGATGATGACCAAAGGCACCGATCTTGAAATTCTCCTGCCGCCGCTCGACATTATGCCGTATAAAAAAGGCATCGGCGATCCGGACGCACTTTTCGACTGGATGGAAGCAAATGCCGACGGCTGTGACGGCGCGATCATTTCGGTCGATACGCTCGTATATTCCTCGATCCTCGCTTCCCGCCTGCATATGTTCGATCTCGAGACGTCGAAAAAACGTCTGCTCCGCCTGCGCGATTTCAAAGCAAAGCACCCGGATATGCTGATGTTCGGCTTCTCGCTCATCATGCGCAACCCGAAATACTCTTCGGGTGACGAAGAGCCGGATTACTACGAATACTGGGGCCGCGAGATCCATCGCTGGGGCTATATCGGACACCGCAAAGAGCTCGGCATCGCAACCGAGGAGGAAGAGGCAGAATATCAGGATATCCTCGTCCGTCTGCCGCAGGAGTATTTAAACGACTATATCGGCCGCCGCGAAAAGAACATCGTCATCAACAAAATGGCGATCGATCTCACCGCAGAAGGCCTGTTTGACTACTTTATGATCCCGCAGGACGACTCGAGCCCGTACGGTCTGACCGCAAAAGATCAGCAGATCATCCGCCAGCACATCCGCAATACGAAAACGCAGCTGAAATGCTATATGTATCCGGATGCCGACGGCGTTGAAAACTCGATGATCGCACGTATGGCAAACAAACTCGCAGGCAAACGCCCGCTTATTTACGTCAAATATGCATCCGCATCCGGCGATACGCTCGTTCCGTGCTATGAAGACCGTATGGTCAGCGAAACGATCAAGTATCACATCCTCTCCGCAGGCGGTCTGATCGCTTCCTCTGCTGCAGAGGCCGATCTCATTCTGATGATCAACACGCCGTCCGCAAATCAGCTGGAGCATTCGATCGCTGAACCGCTGCCGGCACGCATCGAATACGACGCAAACCGCAACCAGATCGAACAGATCGAGTATGCGCGCTATGCGATCGAAGTGCTTAATAAACCGGTCAGCTTTGCCGATAACGCACACGGCAACGGCGGCGATCCGGAGCTTCTGGCGCTCCTGCGCGAAAGCGGCCTGATGTGGAAAGTTGCCGGTTACGCCGGTTGGAACACCTCTTCCAACACGCTCGGCACCGCGATCCCGATGGCTATGCTCTACCTGCTCTACGGTCCGCGCCAGGCACACACCGACTTCCTCGCACTGCGCTATGTTGAAGACGTCGGCTATATGGCAAACGTCCGCCGCGAAGTCTGCCAGGAGGAACTCCCGCAGCGCGGTATGGACTACTTCAACATTGACGGTCAGCGCGGCGAGATCGCTTCGATCATCAAAGCGAGACTGCAGAAATTCGCAGACGAAAACGTCTCCGATGCTGAGCACCGCGTCGTAATCGACGACTGTTGGCAGCCGTGGGCACGCATGTTTGAAACCGGCCTTTTTGTCCACGTAGAATAAGTTTTATGGTTAAAAACCGCTTTCCGGCAACGGAAAGCGGTTTTTCTTTGCGGTTTCATTGCGAAACGGCGGCAAATTTGGTATAATAAAACTATATATCGACTGAAAACGGGTTGGGTTTTACCGCCCTGCCCGTTTACCCGAAATACAAGGAGGATCTCTTCCATGTTTGACTATCAAAACCCGAACCTGCCGGTAAAACAGCGCGTTGCCGACCTACTTTCCCGCATGACACTCGAAGAAAAAGCGGCGCAGACCTGTATGCTGCGCGGCGTTGAATACGCAACAAAACCGAGCAAAAAGCAAAACTGCTCGGTCGACCCGGACACGGAATTCAACACAGAAAAGCTGCTCGCCGATTTCGGAACAGACGGTCACGGCTTTGTACACGATATGTACTCGACACCGGAAGCATTCAATAAGATCCAGAAGCACTTTATCGAAAATTCGCGCCTTGGCATCCCGGTTATTTTCACGGGCGAAGCGCTGCACGGTATCAGCGGCATCCGCGGAACGGTCTTCCCGGTTCCGCTCAACTTCGGCGCGACCTTTGATCCGGAACTCGTCCGTGAGATCGGCGGCGCGATCGGTGCCGAGACCCGTGCACTCGGTATGCATGAGATTTTGGCGCCGAACCTCGACGTTGCGCGTGAATCCCGTTGGGGCCGCATCGAAGAGACGTTCGGCGAGGATACGTACCTCTCCTCCCGTATGGCTGCCGCAATCGTTTCGGGCGAACAGAAAGGCGATATCTCCCGCAGTGATGCGGTTATTGCCGAGCCGAAGCACTACTGTGTTCACGGCATTGCGGAAGGCGGAACGAACTGCTCGCCGGCACGCGCAGGCCGCCGCGAGGTCGAAAGCTGCTACCTCCCGGTATTCGAAGCCGGCATCAAAGAAGGCGGCGCATACAACGTTATGGTCAGCTATAACTCCGTTGACGGCGATCCGCTGATGTGTTCGGAGTGGTATTTAAAAGACGTGCTCAAAGAGCGCTTTGCATTAAAAGGGTATTCCCGTTCTGACTGGGGCGGTGTTATCCTCTTAAAAACGAATCACCGTCTCGTCACCACCGATAAAGCCGCGATCTGCCTCGCGGTCAAAAACGGTCTCGACGTACAGGGTTGTGACTACTCGCCGATGTTCTGGAAACAGACGATCATCGAACTCGTTAAAGAAGGCTCGCTTTCGATGGAACGCCTTGACGATATCGTTTCGCGCGTTCTGCGTGTCAAATTCGAGCTCGGTCTGTTCGAAAACCCGTACACCGACGAAAACGCCTGGGAAAACGTGATCCGCTGTGAAAAACACCGCGCAATCTCGCACAAAGCCGCACAGGAATCGATCGTCCTGCTCAAAAACGACGGCGTTCTGCCGCTTTCGTCCGATCTGCGCTCGATCGCACTGATCGGTCCGTCCTCCGCCGCACAGAAAATCGGCGGCTACTCCTCCACCCCGCAGTTTGTTATCCCGTCCGTTTATGATGAGCTGAAAGCCGCACTCGGCGAGGATGTCACCGTCCGCCAGTGCAACGGCTGTGCGATCACGCCGGATCAGAAGAAGGAGCCGCGCATCGTCGACGGTCAGCCGCACCTTTACTCCGAAGGTGAAGAAGAACTGATCGATGAACTCGAAGAAGCGGTTGCGATCGCTTCCGAATGCGATGCGATCGTATTCATCGGCGGCGACAACACGATCACCAGCGGCGAAGGCCGCGACCGCTGTGAGCTCACGCTCAACGGCCGCCAGCGCGAGCTGATCGAAAAACTCGCTGAACTGAATAAACCGCTCGTCGTTGTGCTGGAAAACGGCAAACCGCTCGATATCTCGCGTGAAAGCGAGATCGCAAACGGCGTTATGATGGCGTTTTTCGGCGGCGAATCGGGTGCAAAAGCGATCGTTGAAGCACTGCTCGGCAAAGTGGTTCCGTCGGGACGTCTGCCGATTTCCCTGCCGCGCAGTTCCACGCGCATCCCGTGCTACTATTCGATGCTGCCGGGCGGCACCACGCTTTTCCTCGAAGGTCCGAAGGAGGCACTTTTCCCGTTCGGCTTCGGTTTGAGCTACACAAACTTCGATTACCGCGATCTCACCGTCAAAAAGCTCGGTACATTCGACGTCCGCGTTGCCTGCACGGTTGAAAACACCGGCAAATACGATGCCGACGAGGTCGTTCAGCTCTATCTCGACGATGTCGAAAGCACCGTCGTCACCCCAAAACTGCTCCTCAAAGGCTTTAAACGCATCCACCTCAAAGCCGGCGAGAGCAAAGAAGTCATTTTCGATCTCAACTACGATTCCTTCAAGCTGATGGATATCCGCTATAACTGGACCGTCGAGCCGGGCAAATTCCGCATCCTCGTCGGCGCCGCATCGAACGATATCCGTTTAGAAGGCGAAGTTACCCTGTAAAAAAATCCACGGAAGGAGCGCTTATGAACCCGAATCTCGACCGTTTAAGCCAAAAGGCGCGAAATCTGACGCACGATCCCGGCGTTTATCTGATGAAAGATAAGCGCGGCGAGATCATCTATATCGGCAAGGCAAAAAACCTCAAAAACCGCGTCAGCCAGTATTTTCAGCCGAACAACCCGAGCCATACGGAGAAAGTGCGCCGTATGGTCGAAAATGTCGAGGATTTCGACTATATCGTGGTCGGAAGCGAGTTTGAAGCGCTCGTTTTAGAGTGCAGCCTCATCAAGCAGAATGCGCCGAAATACAACATTCTCTTAAAAGATGACAAGGGCTATCACTATATCCGCATCGAAAAAGGTCCCTTCCCGCGGCTTTCGGTGCAAAAGCAGATGATAACCGACAAAGCATACGACTATCTCGGCCCATACACGAGCTCGTATTCGGTTACGCAGACGGTTGACGAGGTCAACAAGATCTTCGGTCTGCCCACCTGCAGCAAAAAATTCCCGCAGGATTTCCGAAAAGGCAGACCGTGCTTAAACTATCACATCAAGCAGTGCATGGGTCTTTGCCGCGGGCGCACCAGCGAAGCGGAGTATAACGCGATTTTCAACGAAGCGCTCGCCTATATCAAAAAAGGCGGCTCTTCCCTGCTTGAGCGTCTGCAAAAACAGATGGAGGATGCCGCAGAAGCGCTCGATTTTGAGCGTGCGGCAAAGCTCCGCGACCGCATTCAGGCGATCCGCCGCATCGCGGATACCCAGCAGGTGTTCCTGATCAACAACAAAGAGCAGGATGTCGTCGCATTCTCGCAAAACTCGAACCATGCGGCGGTTGCTGTGCTGAAATTCCGCAACTTCCGCCTTTCAGATAAGGAGGACTACGTTTTTGAGGACGTTTACGATCTTCCGACCGTCCGGCAGGAGTTTTTGAACCAATACTACCTGCAAAATGCTGATATCCCGCCGCGCATTTTCGTGGACGAGCCGTTTGAAGGCGACGAGCTGCTCGCCGGATATCTGAGCGAAAAGCTCGGCAGAAAGGTCGTTATCCACGTTCCGCAAAAAGGCGACGCGAAAAAAATGATCGAGATGGCGTTTCAAAATGCCACCGAAAAACTCTCCAAGCGCGTTGCACGTACCGGAAGAGAGGTTGCCGCGCTCGATGAACTCGCAAAGCTCTTAGGTCTTAAAAAACCGCCGCTTTACATCGAGTCGTACGATATCTCGAACCTTGGCGAAAGCGCAAAGGTCGGCGGTATGGTCGTGTTCGAAAACGGACGTCCGCTCAAAAAGGCGTATAAGAAATTCAAGATCCGTGAGGTTGAAGGACAGGACGACTACTCGAGTATGCGCGAGGTCATCCGCCGCCGTTTAAACCACTATCTTGAAGAAAAAGACACGAACGAAGGCTTCGGCAGACTGCCGGATCTCATCCTGCTCGACGGCGGCAAAGGTCACGTCGGTGCGATCCTGCCGCTGATCGAAGAGTTCGGGCTCGATATCCCGGTATACGGTATGGTAAAAGATAACCGCCACCGCACACGCGCCATTGCAAAAGACGGCGGCGAGATCGCGATTTCCGGAAATCGCTCGGCGTTTTCTTTCGTTACCACCGTACAGGACGAGGTACACCGCTATTCGATCAACTATCAAAAGACGGTGCACAAACAGACCGCGCTGGAAGTGACTTTAACGCGTGTTCCCGGCATCGGCAAAAAGAAAGCGGAAACGCTTTTGAAAGCCTTTAAAACCCGTGCTGAGCTTTTGGAGGCATCGCCCGAAAAGCTCAGAGAAATTGCAAAAGTGAAAGAAGAAACCGCGCAGGAGCTCTACGATTTCCTGCATGCATTGGAATGAGGAGGTAAAAATGCTCGTTACTTTCAATGAAATCAAACACAACCGCACGATCCGCACGTATATCGAACAGGCGGATCGGTCACTCAAAGAACTCAGCTTTACGGAGCACTCGTTCCCGCACGTTACCAAAGCGGCACACACCGCCGCAATGATCCTCACCGAACTCGGCTATACCCCGCGCGAAGCGGAACTTGCAAAAATCGCCGGTTTCATGCACGATATCGGCAACGTCATCAACCGCATCGACCACGCGCAAAGCGGTGCCATTATGGCGTTTCGTATCCTTGACCACCTTGGCATGGATCCGGAAGAGATCGCGCTCGTCATCAGCGCCATCGGCAACCACGACGAACACACAGCAGCACCGGTCAACCCGATCGCCGCGGCGCTGATCATCGCGGATAAAACGGATGTGCGCCGGTCGCGTGTGCGCCAGCGCAGCGATATCGAAACGGATATCCACGACCGCGTCAACTATGCTGTTGAAGAGACGAAAACGTATTTCAATGAGGATAAAACCGCTTTCGTGCTCGAAATGCAGATCGACACCGCGATCTGCCCGGTTATGGACTATTTCCAGATCTTTTTGGAGCGTATGGCGCTCTGCCGCCGCGCCGCAAAATTCTTAAACGTGGCTTTTAACCTGATCATCAACGGTCAGCAGATTTTATAAAAGGAGTTATCACTATGCGTATTGCAGCAATCGACATCGGCGGAACCGCAATCAAATACGGTCTTTCCGACGAATTCGGCAACATCACAAACACCGGCGAGCGCCCGACCGAGGCAAAAATCGGCGGCGGCCAGGGTGTTATGGACAAGGTTATGGAGATTCTTGCCTCTCTCGCTCCGTTCGACCGTGTCGGTGTTTCCACCGGCGGTGTCGTCAATGTAAAAGAGGGTTCCATCCACTATGCAAACGAGAATATCCCGGGCTATACCGGCATCCGCATCAAAGATAATATTCAGGCGGTTTATCCGGTTCCGGTTGCCGTATTAAACGACGTACACGCTGCCGCTGTCGGCGAGGCGATCTATGGCGCAGGCCGCGGTGTCGATAACTTCCTCTGCCTTACCTATGGCACGGGTGTCGGCGGCGCGATCTATGCCGACGGCAAACTCCTGACCGGCCGCTGCGGCGCCGCAGGTCATCTCGGCCACATCATCATCCACAGCGACAACGGCAAACCGTGCGGCTGCGGCAACTTTGGCTGCTATGAGTCCTACGCTTCCGTCACCGCGCTCTGTGCGCTGATGAAAGAGCGCACCGGCGAAACCTTGAATGGCCGCCAGATTTTTGCGCGTCTCGACGAACCGGTGATCGCAAAAGGCCTTTCCGACTGGATCGATGAGATCGTTCTCGGCCTCGTTTCGCTCATTCAGGCGTTTGATCCGGAATGTGTTATCATGGGC
>JBGUUS010000173.1:0-13477 GCA_045133675.1 Oscillospiraceae bacterium
GGAAAAGTGGATGAATTCGGTGCGGAGCTTTTGCATATGGGCGCAGAACTCCTTGCAAATCAGCTCGCGGAATAATTTTTTCAAAAAACACTTGCATTCTTGCTTGCTTTATGCTATACTCTCTATGGTAATACAGAAAGGATTGGAAGACTGGGAGAACATCCCAGTCTTTCGTTTGTTATTAGGAGGCGAATGCGTGAAACGAGGTACAAATAAAACAGCAGAGCTCGTATACGGATTGGCAAAGCCGATCGCCGATGAGCTCGGACTGAATATCTGGGATGTCCGTTTTGAAAAAGAGGGTTCGATGTGGATCCTGCTTGTCGTAATCGACAAAGAAGGCGGCATCTCGCTTGACGACTGCGAAGCAATGTCCCGTCCGCTGGATGCAAAGCTGGATGAGGTTGACCCGATTGAACAGAGCTACTGCCTGGAGGTTTCCTCCGCCGGCATCGAGCGCGAACTCACGAAAGACTGGCACTTTGACGCGTGCAAAGGTCAGGAGATCGTTGTTCGTCTGATCCGTCCGCTTAACGGCGAGAGAGAGTTCATCGGAACGCTCACCGGCCTTGTCGATTCGGAAGTCCGTATCGAAAACGAGGACGGCGAAATGTCGTTTAAAATGAACGACATCGCGGTTGTACGCCTGTACGCTGCGTTTTAACTCACGGGTTCTTTAGCATATAAGTATAGATTGAAAGGAATGGCTTACAAAATGGTAAACAACAACGATCTGTTCGAAGCTCTGGAAGCGCTTGAGCAGGAAAGAGGCGTAAAAGCATCGGCTGTTATCGAAAGCATCAAAAACGCAATTGCCGTTGCAGTTCGTAAATACTACAACGTTGGCGAGAACAACGTAGAAGTTGAGATCGACGACGAGGACAGAAAATTCCGTGTTGCGATCATCCGCGACATCGTAGAAGAGGTAGAGGATCCGACCACGCAGATCAGCCTTGCTGATGCACTTGAGAAAAACAAACGCGTTAAAGTCGGCGGCAAACTGAGCCAGAAGCTCGACACCAAACAGATCGGCCGTATCGCTGCTCTCTCCGGCAAAAACCTGATCCATCAGGGCATCAACGACGCCGTTAAAGCACAGCTCATGGCACAGTATCAGAATAAACTCCACGAGATCGTAAACGCACGCGTTCTGCGTATCGAGCCGCGTACCGGCAACATCACCGTTACCATCGACCGCAACGAGGCTATGCTTTTTGCAAGCGAGCAGATCCCGGGCGAGAAATTCTACGAAGGCGACATGGTTAAAGTTTACGTAAGCGATGTCATCAACGGCGACCGCCGCTGCTCGCTCAAAGTAACCCGTACACACCGCGAACTCGTCAAACGCCTGTTTGAAATGGAAGTTCCGGAAATCTTCGAAGGCACCGTTGAGATCAAATCCATCTCCCGCGAGGCTGGTTCCCGTTCGAAGATCGCTGTCTGGAGCAAAGACGCAAATGTTGATCCGGTCGGCGCATGCATCGGCCAGCGCAACTCCCGTGTTGCGAGCATCGTTCGCGAGCTGAACGGCGAAAAAATCGACATCATCAAATACAGCGAAGATCCGGCTGAATTCATCGCAGCAGCACTTGCACCGGCATCGGTTATCCGCGTTGATCTTCTGAGCGCAGAAGACCGCACCTGCCGTGTAATCGTTCCGGATGATCAGCTTTCTCTGGCAATCGGCAACAAAGGTCAGAATGCAAAACTCGCAGCAAAACTGACCGGATATAAAATCGACATCCGTCCGCAGAGCAGCGATGTTCCGGAAGTGAACACCGAAGCGGAAGAAGCAGTCGAAGAATAAGCACAAACCGGAAAAATCCGTTCGGGAGGGATAAATCATGCAGAACAAAAAAGTACCGCTTCGCAAATGCATGGGCTGCGGCGAAATGAAAAGCAAAAAAGAGCTCGTGCGCGTTGTTAAAAATAAAGAAGGCGAGATCTCGCTCGACCTGACCGGTAAAAAGGCGGGTCGCGGTGCATATGTCTGCCCGACACTTTCGTGTCTGCAGAAGGCGAGAAAGTCCCGCGGCTTTGAGCGCGCGCTTTCCTGCCGTATTCCGGATGAGATCTATGACCGGATGGAACAGGAGCTTTCACAGAATGGATAAACTGCTTCAGGATATCGGCCTTTGCAGACGCGCAGGTGCGCTTTGCATGGGAACCGATTCTGTTAAAGATGCGCTGAAATATAAGCGCGCAGCGGTTGTTGTGATATCCGCACAGCTTTCCGAAAAATCGCAGAAAGAGATGCGCTTTTTATCGGAAAAATATCAGGCGAAGCTCTGCCTGATCCCGCACTCGTTTGAAGAGATCGGAACGATCACGAGAAAACCGGTCGGTATTCTCGCCATCACCGATGCTTCTTTGGGTGAAAAGTTCATGCGGGACGCGGCACAGTTGGATTAGGAGGATTGCATTCATGGTACAAAAATATAAATTAAGTGACGTAGCAAAAGATTTCGGCAGCTCGGTGCAGGAAGTAACGGCGCTTCTGGGCGACAATACGAAAAAACCGAACGCTGTTTTGACCGAAGCAGAACTCAACGTTGTATTTGAGCACTTCACCACTGCAAACGCAGTTGCGAATTTCAATGCATACTTTGCTTCTGCCGACGAGAAAAAAGAAGAAGCAAAACCGGCTCCGGCTGTAAAAGCGGAGAAACCGGCTGAAAAGAAAACCGAGAAAAAACCGGCTGCTCCGAAGGCTGAAAAACCGGCTGTAAAAGCGGAAAAACCGGCTGAGAAGAAGGAAGAGCCGAAAGCGGCTCCGGCACCGGCTCCGGTTGAAAAGAAAGAAGAGCCGAAAGCAGCTCCGGCTCCGAAAAAAGAAGAAGCAAAACCGGCGTTCAAAAACGACCGCCCGGATAACCGCAACAACGGCGAACGCAAACCGTTCAACAACGACCGCGGCGAGCGCAAACCGTTTGACAACAACCGCCCGGATAACCGCAATAACGGCGATCGTAAACCGTTCAACAATGACCGCGGCGAGCGCAAACCGTTTGACAACAACCGCCCGGATAATCGCAATAACGGCGAACGCAAACCGTTCGACAACAACCGCGGCGAGCGTTCCTTCGACCGCAACAACGGCGAGCGCAAACCGTTCAACAATGATCGCGGTGAGCGTTCCTTCGACCGCAACAACGGCGAGCGCAGACCGTTCAACAACGACCGCGGCGAGCGTTCCTTTGACCGTAGCAACGACCGTCAGCAGCCGAAAAACGAGCAGCCGCGCAAACCGCAGCAGCTGACTCCGGCACAGCAGATGGCACAGAAACAGAAAGAACAGGGCCCGACCGAGCAGGTTGTACGCCGTGTTGATACCCGTACCGTTGACGTAAACCTCGACAAATACAACGAGCACTACGACAACCTCGCAGGCGGCCGTGACGACGGCTATCAGCGCAAACAGAAGCTCAACCAGAAATCGAAGCAGACTGCAAAACAGAAGTACTCCACCAAAAAGGAGACCGAAGCACAGAAACTGCAGCGTATGGCTCTTGAGCGCGCAAGAAAACAGCAGCTCAAAGTTCTCATTCCGGATGAGATCGTTGTTTCCGAGCTCGCAACCCGCCTGAAAGCAACCGTTACCGACGTTATCAAAAAACTCATGGGTCTCGGCGTTATGGCTGGCCAGAACCAGGTTATCGACTTTGACACCGCTTCTCTCGTAGCAGAAGAAATGGGCGCAAAAGTTGAAAAAGAGGTTATCGTCACCATCGAAGAGCGCCTCATCGACGACAGCGTTGACACCACCGAGGATCTCGAAGAGAGAAGCCCGGTTGTCGTTGTCATGGGTCACGTTGACCACGGCAAGACCTCGCTGCTCGACCGTATCCGCAACTCGGCTGTTACCGCAACCGAGGCAGGCGGCATCACCCAGCACATCGGTGCTTACACCGTTAACGCCGGCGGCAAAAACATCACCTTCCTCGACACCCCGGGCCATGAAGCGTTCACCGCTATGCGTGCACGCGGCGCGGCTGTAACCGATATCGTTATCCTCGTTGTTGCAGCGGACGACGGCATCATGCCGCAGACCGTTGAGGCAATCAACCACGCGAAGGCTGCCGGTGTTTCGATCATCGTTGCAATCAACAAGATCGACAAACCGACCGCAAACCCGGATCGCGTTATGCAGGAACTCACCGAGTACAGCCTTGTTCCGGAAGAGTGGGGCGGCGACACGATCTGCTGCCCGGTATCCGCTCTCACCGGTGAAGGTGTTGACACCCTGCTTGAAATGGTCAACCTCGTTGCAGAGGTCGCTGACCTGAAAGCAAACCCGAACCGTCTCGCAAAAGGTACCGTTATCGAAGCACGTCTTGACAAAGGCCGTGGCCCGGTTGCAACGCTGCTCGTTCAGAACGGTACGCTCCGCACCGGCGACGTTATCATTGCCGGTATGTCCGTTGGTCACGTCCGCGTAATGCTCAACGACAAAGGCCGCCCGGTAACCGAAGCAGGTCCGTCCACTCCGGTTGAGATCACCGGTCTTGCAGAAGTTCCGGCAGCAGGTGACGTTTTCAACGCCGTTGAAGACGAACGCCTTGCACGTGAACTCGTTGAACAGCGCAAATTCGACCAGAAGGAAGAGCAGTTCAAACAGTATCAGAAAGTTACCCTCGACAACCTCTTCAGCCAGATTGCTGACGGCGAGGTCAAAGAGCTTCCGATCATCGTCAAAGCCGACGTTCAGGGCTCCGCCGAGGCTGTTAAACAGTCGCTCGAGAAACTCTCGAACGAAGAAGTACGCGTCCGCGTTATCCATAACGCTGTCGGCGCTGTCAACAAATCCGACGTTATGCTCGCTCAGGCATCCGGCGCGATCATCATCGGCTTCAACGTCCGTACCGATCAGGCTGTCCGCGATTCCGCAGAGCAGGACGACGTCGAGATCCGTCTGTACCGCATCATTTACGACGCACTTGACGACGTAAAACAGGCAATGAAAGGCATGCTCGCTCCGAAAACCCGTGAAGTTGAGCTCGGCCGTGCGGAAGTCCGCGCTGTTTACAAAATCTCCAACGTCGGCACCATCGCCGGTGCATACGTCATCGACGGCAAGGTTGCAAGAAATGCACTTCTGCGCGTTGTCCGTGACGGCATCGTTCTCTGCGAAGACAAGATCTCCTCGCTCAAACGCTTCAAAGACGACGCAAAAGAGGTTATGCAGGGCTACGAGTGCGGTATCGGTCTGGAGAAATTCAACGATATCAAAGAAGGCGACATTTTCGAATCCTTCCTCATCGAAGAATATCGCGACTGATCGTCTGTAAAAAGAAAGAGAGCAATCTATGGCTTCTATCAAAATTAACCGGATATCCGAGGATATCCGCAAGGAGCTGACCGGAATTCTGCGCGAGGTCAAAGACCCGCGCGTTTCCAAGATGCTCAGCATCATCAAGGTCGATCTCTCGAACGACCTTTCCCACTGCAAAGTTTTCGTCAGTGCGATCGAGGGCGTCGATAAGACGGTTGAATCGGTCGAAGGTCTGAAGAGCGCTTCCGGCTATATCCGCCGCGAAGTCTCGATGCGCCTGCACCTGAGAAAAACCCCGCAGTTCCACTTCATCGCCGATGATTCCATCGCATACAGCGCAAACATCAATCAGATTCTTGCAAAAGAGCGCAGCATGCACCCGGAATGGGACCTCGAGGACGAAGAAGAGGACGAAGACACCGATTTTTAATCAGAAAACAGGAGGAATACCATGCGGATCAACTGTGAAACGGCGGCAAAACGCCTGCTTTCGGCGGATAAAATCGCAATTATTGCGCACAGAAGCCCGGACGGCGACACGCTCGGCAGTGCTTATGCGCTGTACTATGCGCTCGTAAATCTCGGCAAAACCGCAAAGATTCTCTGCAGCGATCCGCTTCCTCCGCAGTTTTCGTATCTTGCGGCATCGTATGAAGCGGCAGAGTTTGAGGAGGAATTCGTCACGGCGGTTGACGTCGCTTCGTCGGAGCTCCTCGGTGTAAATCTGCAGCAGTATGCCGATAAAGTCGATCTCTGTATCGATCATCACCATACGAATTCCGGATATGCGAAAGAGACGTACGTGGAAGGTAAGTGGGCGGCCGCCTGTGAGCTTGTTTACGGCGTCATCCGCGCGATGAATGCTCCGGTCACACCGCTGATCGCATCGTGCCTGTATACGGGTATTGCAACCGACACCGGCTGCTTCAAATACCCGAGCACGAGCGCGAATACGCACCGCATTGCCGCGGATCTGACCGAGGCGGGTGCGGACTATGCGCGCATCAACCGCGAACTGTTCGATACGAAATCGAAAGCGCGCGTAAAGATCGAGCAGGCGGTTTTGGAATCGCTCGGTTATGCCGCAGACGGCGCAATCGCGTATGTCTGTGTTACCCAGCAGATGCTCAAAGAGAGCGGTGCTGTGGAGTCGGAGCTCGACGGCGTTGCGGCAATCCCGCGCATGATCGAAGGCGTTGAGATCGGCATCACGTTCCGTGAGCAAACCGACGGCACCTTCAAGGTGTCGATCCGTACGGCACAGTTTGCCGATGCTTCGGCGATCTGTGCAAAATTCGGCGGCGGCGGCCACGTCCGCGCGGCCGGATGCCGTTTTTCCTGCGGCTATGAAGAAGCGCTCAAAAGCCTTCTCGCCGCTGCGGAAAGCGAACTGAAATAATTTATGAACAGGGAAGCAGTATGAACGGAATCCTATGCATCAACAAACCGCAGGAATATACTTCGTTTGACGTGATCGCGCGCATTCGCGGTATGTCGAAAACGAAACGCGTCGGACATTCCGGTACGCTTGATCCGATGGCAACGGGCGTGCTTCCGGTTTTCATCGGCAACGCAACAAAAGCCTGCGATCTTCTTCCGGACGACAGCAAGTGTTATGAAGCGCAGTTTCGTTTCGGCACCGAGACCGATACGCTTGACGTATGGGGAACGGTGAAACGCACCTGCGAATCGCACGTCACCGAAGCGGAAGTTCTCTCGGTTCTGCCGCGTTTCACCGGTGAGATCGAACAGATTCCGCCGATGTATTCGGCTGTCCGAATCAACGGTCAGCGCCTTTATGATATCGCGCGCCAGGGCAGAGAGGTGGAACGCGAGCCGCGCAAAGTCACGGTAAGCGAGCTTACGCTCACGTCGTACGATGAAGAAACGCAGACCGGAACGCTGTTTATCAGCTGTTCAAAAGGCACATACATCCGCACGATCATCAGCGATATCGGCGATGTTTTCGGCTGCGGCGCGATTATGACGGCATTAACACGTGTAAAAGCATGCAGCTTTACACTTGAAGATTGCATCACTTTGGAGGAAGCACAGCAGCTCACCGCCGAAGGAACGCTGGAATCGAAGCTTTTGCCGGTTGACCGTATGTTTTATCATCTGCCGCGCATCTCTTTAAACGAGGTGCAGGCGAGCAAATTCAAAAACGGTGTGCGTCTGGATTTAAACCGCGTGCATCACAAGCCGATCGATACGATGCACCGCGTCTACGGACCGGACAAAGCGTTCCTCGGTCTGGCTTCGCTTGATCACAGTGACGAATCGCTGAAGATCGAAAAAATGTTTATCGAAAAATGAGGTGAGCGCAATGGAGATTTTACGTGAGATCGTGCAGACGGAAAGACCGTCCGCGGTTGCGCTCGGCTTTTTTGACGGTGTACATACCGCACACGCAAAAGTCATTTCGGCCGCTGTCGGCCACGAAAATACCGTTCCGACGGTTTTGACGTTTGCTTCCGATACCAATCTTCCGGTCAGCAAGGTCGGTTATAAACTCCTGCAGACCGAAGCGCAGAAAGCGAAATGCATCGAAAAACTCGGTGCAGAGCGCCTCATCACGCTGCCGTTTGAGTCGGTTGCAGATCTTTCGCCGGAATGCTTTTTTAACGATATCCTGGTCGCAAAGCTCGGTGCAAAGGTCATCTCCTGCGGATATGACTACCGCTTCGGCAAAGGCGCCGCGGGTGATGTAACACTGCTCAAAACGCTCTGCGAAAAAGCTGGGATCACACTCCTGGTTACACCGCAGCAGACCGATCACGATACCGTCATCAGCTCGACGGCGATCCGTCAGGCGGTTCTCGACGGTGATATTCCGCGTGCAAATGAGATGCTCGGCTATCGCTATACGCTTGAGGGTGAGGTTGTACACGGTCATCATCTGGGCAACACGCTCGGTTTCCCGACACTTAATCAGATGATACCGCTCGGATTGCTGATGCCGAAATTCGGCGTTTATGCAAGTATTACGCATATCGGCGGAAAATCGTATCCGTCGATCACGAACATCGGCATCAAACCGACGATCGAAGGCGAGCGCGCACCGCTTGCGGAAACGCATATGCTCGGTGCTTCCGGCGATTTTTACGGCATGAACGCGGAGGTTGAGCTCCTGCACATGATTCGTCCGGAAAAGCGCTTTGCAAGCCTTGCCGAACTCAAACAGGCGGTTTTGCAGGATATCGCAAGACGCGAATACGAACTGCTGCAGCAATAAACGTTCTATATCAATCAGGAAAGAGAGAAGTTTCGGCTTCTCTCTTTTTTATTGGCGTAAAAACCGGCGCATCGGGCGTTCACACGGTTGTTTTGCGGAGAAAAAACGCTATCGTTGCAAATCCCGCTTTTTTGTGATAGAATCAAACGCAGCCGATCCAAATACCGCGCGGATATCGTAGAGATTTTTCAAGGGAGCTGGAATGATGAAGAAGAAAGACAGCATACTCCGTTTTTTCAATACAACGGCGCTCGCAATAGCCGGCGCTTTACTGATCCTGTTCACAGCCCTTATTTTGCTGTGGCACAGCAATGCAACCAGCAGCCAGGCTTTTCCGGCATTGGTGGCGCAGGTGTATTTCGAAGGTGAATACCGCATTGGCGACAGCGAGTGGCAGAAAATCGAAGAAGGGAATCATATTCCTTCCACAAAAGGCGATGTAACCCTGCGCGGAAACTTCCATCTGCTGGCGCCGGACGGCGAATATGTCGGCATTTACAGCGGCGATATGCCGGTTGCGCTCTACACGGATCATATCAATCTGACCTTCTATGAAAACGGGAACGAACCCTATACACTCGACACGGAGAATCCTCTATATGGAAATTCGGCTTGCGGCGCGCGCTGGGATGCTTATTTTTTAAGAAGCGAAAAGCCGGTTGAAATCCGGATTCATAATCCGCACATTTTCGGAAACGAAACCGCAATCGACGCACTGCTTTCCAACGTGGCGCTGTGGTCTGGCCTCGATTTTGAAAAAGAGGTGCTGGAAAGAGGCAATTTTCAGAGAAACGCCGGTCTGTTCTTCGTCATTGCTTCTCTCGTGCTCATCGGTGTTGCGTTATTTTCCACGTTGATCCATATCAAAAACAGCAGACTGCACTGGATTTTCGGTATGGTGATCCTGTTTGCAGGTCTCTATTTCACATACAGTGCAAAAGGCGTCTTTTTCTGGAATGATTCCGTCGCCTCCAATACCGTTATTTTGGGAAGCGCCATGATACTCTATATGCTCTTTTTGACGATGGGTATCGTGTATTTCCTCCGTCTCAGCAAAAAGTCCGGTATGATCACCGTTGGTTGTCTTGGTGCGGCGGACATCCTGTTCCTGCTTCTTCCGGTGGCAACCGATCTGCTTTTTTACGATCTTTGGTTTTACTGGGCCGTGGTGCAGATGATTTCGAACCTGGTTCTGATCTTCTGCCTTGCGAAAGAATACTTCCGCAACAAAACCAAAGGCACCGTCCTCTATATCGGTGCGATCCTTCCGCTGTTCGCCTTCGGTGTCGATGTGGTGATGACCGCTTTGGGCATCTGGAAAGGCGGCATCGCCTCTGCGATTGTGTTCACCGCTTTGTTTGTCGTTACAATGGTTGTGGTTCTCCGTGTCATTCCGCGCAATATCAATGCGGCGGAAAAAGCAAAATTGCTGGAAATGCAGAGAAGCCAGCTGGAAGCCGAA
Source organism: Oscillospiraceae bacterium (assembly GCA_045133675.1). Lineage (GTDB taxonomy): Bacteria > Bacillota > Clostridia > Oscillospirales > Ruminococcaceae > Paludihabitans. The sequence continues at coordinate 9,970 of JBGUUS010000173.1, forward strand.
AAGAATATCGTAGAGGCCGAGCTGAAAGAAAGCCGCGTGGCGATCATGCTTTCGCAGATTCAGCCGCACTTTATTTATAACACACTCGGCACGATTGAACGGATGTGTCTGAAAGATCCGCAGAAAGCAAATGAACTGGTGCGGGACTTCAGCCTGTATCTGCGCGGAAACTTCAGCGAGCTCGACAGCGTAACGCCGATCCGCTTTGCTGAAGAGCTCAAACACATTGGGCATTACGTCAATATTGAAAAAGTGCGTTTCCCGGATATGAACATCGTATATGATGTTGAAACAACGGCATTCGTTCTGCCGGCGCTTTCCGTTCAGCCGCTTGTCGAAAACGCGATCAAGCACGGTCTGATGCGTCTGGAAACCGGCGGAACGGTCTGGATCCGGTCGTATGAAACGCCGACGCATTTTTGCGTTGAAGTAAAGGACGATGGCGTCGGATTTGACACAAGCGCCGTTATTGATGAGAAAAAACACGTGGGTCTGCGCAATATCCGCGGCAGGCTGAAAGAAATGGTGGATGGCGACCTTATTTTGGAAAGCAAACCCGGTTGCGGCACCAAAGCCCTTATTATGATTCCAAAGGAAGTGACAGCATGAGAGCGATTGCGGTTGATGACGAAATATATATGCTTGAAACCTTGCAGGAGGCGGTGAGCGCCTCTGCTGATATCGAGGCGGTCGAAGCGTTTTCCTCTTGCTCTGCGGCACTTGCATACGCGGCGGAAAATCCGATCGATGTCGCTTTTCTCGATATCAATATGCGCGGCATCGGCGGTTTGGGCCTTGCCGAAAAGCTGCTCGAGCTGCAGCCGCATTGCAAGATCGTGTTCTGCACGGGTTATGGAGAATATGCGGTGGCCGCTTTTCAGCTCCACGTCTCCGGATATCTGATGAAGCCGATCACGCCGGAAGCGGTGCAAAAAGAAATCGACCATATCAAAGGCACCAAAACCATCGAAAAACTGCTTACGATCCAGTGCTTCGGCAATTTTGAGGTGTTCCATAACGGCGAGATCCTGCCGTTTAAACGCAAGAAAACGAAGGAGTTTCTGGCGGTTTTGGTTGATCGCAACGGCGCCGGAATGACGGCAAAGGAAATCTGTGCCGTGTTATTTCCAACAGACACGGATGATACCAAAAACGCGGCTTATCTGCGCCAGCTTGTGCTGGACTTGAAAAATACGCTGCGTGCGCTTCATGCCGAGGAGGTCTTAAAGCACGAGACACCGTATTATCGCATCGATACCAATCTGATTCGGTGTGATTATCTCAGCTTTCTGGAAACGGGAAAACCGGAGTTTTACGGCGAATATATGACGCAGTACAGCTGGGCGGAAACAACCTGTGCAATGCTGCATTTCAGAAAATGATAAAAGACGGCGGAGCCATTTGTCCGCCGTTTTATTTTTTGTAACGGATTTGTAACGCCCGCCTTGGTAAAATAAATTCAGCTATATAAGTCTGTCCGGAGACTTTTATGATCCGCAGGTATGATATGGGATTTATCACGCTGCGTTTCGTCTTTGGATCAGCAAACTACAGGAAAGGTGAGGACGACACGATGAAATACAAACTGTTTCGCCATGCGGCACTGGGCAAGCTGTGTCGGGAGTGCCTTAATCAAAAATACGGGCTTCAGCTCAAGCGGTACGAATGCCGCTATCGCATTATCCCAACCTTTTGCGACGGCTGTGTGCAGCCTAAAAATATCGTAACGGATATTGAGGTGTACAGCCGCTGGAAGATCTGGAGGATGAAAAAGCTGGAGCCGGATCAGAACAAAACGGAAGAATAACAGGGCAGCAACGGCGGCAACGAAGACGACGATGACGATGAAGAGGTTCCGGACACCGGCGATAACAGCAGCATGGCACTGTACCTCTCGCTCGCAGTTATCTGCGCTGCAGCAATCGTTCTGCTGAACGTTTCCAAAAGCAAAGCTGCTCGCTTCTAAAATTCACTGAAAATCCGACGAAAAGACCTATGCTGATGCATGGGTCTTTTCTTTTTATGTAACACCTTTGTAACGCGACTTGGCGTACAATACATCATTGGAGCAGTTCGGCAAGTCAGGAGGAATTGGAATATGACCGATAAAGAGTTCAAGCGGCTGAGCAGAGCCCAGCTGATCGATATTATTTACCAATTTCAGCTGCAGGTCGACAAACTGACAGAGCAGAACCGGGAACTGGAGCAGGAACTGGCGGATAAACGCATCCGCCTGCAGAATGCTGGAAATATTGCCGTTGCAGCTCTTGAGATCAACAACTGTTTCCGCGATGCACAGAATGCCGCGGAGCAATATCTGAACGAAATCAAAGCGATCCGCGAAGAAACCGAGGCGGAGCGGCAAAAGATCCTTGCGCAGGCGCAGGCAGAGGCGGAGGAAATCGTTGCCAATGCACATAAACAATACGGAAATTCCAATGACGCGGTGGATGCGATTTTGCGGGATTACCGGCAGAAGTATTATAGTGACGAGTGATGAGAATGCTGCACAGTAAGAAAAAGGAAGTTTCTCTTCCTACAAAAACCCAGGTTGAAACAGAGCGAAAACGCTACCGCCGACAAAAAGCCTATAACAAGGCGCTGGGCGGAACGGTTTATGTTTTAACGATCGTGGCCGCCGTTGCCGTTTTGATTGCAACGCTGATTCTGCCCGTTCTTCAGATCGAGGGCACCAGCATGGAACCGACACTTTCAAACGGCGATATCGTGCTGCTCACCAAAACAACCCGTTTTGCGCGCGGCGAGCTCTGCGGATTTGCCTGGAACAACAAACTTTTGATCAAGCGCGTGATCGGTCTCCCGGGCGACTGGGTCGAGATCGATACCGACGGAAATATATATCTTAACGGCGAAATCCTCGATGAGCCTTATGTACAGCAGAAAGCTTTGGGAGAATGCGACCTGGAATTTCCTTACCAGGTGCCGCAGGAACAGTATTTTGTGGTAGGAGACATGCGGGAAAGTTCAATCGATTCCCGCAACTCGCTGATCGGGTGTATCCCGTATGATCAGATTGTCGGAAAGGTTTTCTTCCGCGTCTGGCCGATCGGCAATATTCGGCTTTTTTAAGGAACCCTTGTATTTTTTAAAGGCAGGCGTTTATGAGTTTCATTGAACAGTACATGTTACAATTGAATACCGAAAAACGTCGGTGGCGGCGCGCTGCAGCGATTCTGACAGTGCTGTCACTGATCGTTGCGCTTGTCACCGTATGGAATCTGCGCATGACAGGCGTTACCATTGCAAACGATGCGGCCTGCGGTCATGAAGAACATCTGCATATGCCGGAATGTGTGGCAGAGTCTTCTCTGATATGCGGATACGCTTCCGAGGAAGAGGAAGGCGAAACGGCGGACACATCCGCAGCGCATATCCACACCGACGACTGTTATGCAAACGTTTATTCCTGCGGTCTGGAGGAGCATGTTCATAAAATCCTCTGTTACAGCGATCCGCTGGCGGATGTGGAAACGTCAAAAATCTGGGA
>JBGUUS010000174.1:0-6504 GCA_045133675.1 Oscillospiraceae bacterium
CTTCATTATATCGTGTTTTATGCGCAAATGCAACCGAAATCGCGCCGATTTCCTGCATTTTTTGCAAATTTCCGGCAAAGTTTGCGCAAAAAGAGGATGCCCGCAGGCATCCTCTTTTAAACGGGTTTCTCACAGATCATCTACGTCCTGTTCCGGTTCTTCAAACGGATCGATCGGTTTTCCAGTATAACTTCCGAAGGGATCGGTTTTAGTCATCCTGTTTTCCTGTGTCATCTGTGCGATCAGGCGGTTCACCTTTTTGATATGCGGCTCTTTTTTCATACGGCACACATCCTTTCAACGAAAGTATGTCCGCAGAAAGGCCGATTATGCCGCCGTAACACATGCTTCCCGCCCGTTTTTTCGGGATATGCGCAAACAAAAAGCGCTTCGGAAAACCGAAGCGCTTTTGCACTTATTTCTTGCCGAAAAGGCCGCCGAGCATACCGCCGACCTTGTCGAAGTCGATCTTCGCTTTGATCGCGTCAACAACCTGCTCGATCTGATCGTTCGGCAGATCGATGCCGATCAGTTCTTCGACCGTGCTGATCGGATCTTTCTGGAATTTCTCGCCGATCTTTTTGTCGTTTTTGATTTTCTCAACGATTTCGTCGATTTTTGCTTTGATATCCATGATTCTTCCTCCTTTATCGATTTAACGTAATTGTATTATATCATAAACCGGTACGGGTTGTACAGTGCTTATTCCTGTGCATCGGCGAGCAATGCCGAACCGCGGCGGATCAGATCCTCCCAGCGGTAGACATCCGTGCCGTGTCCGGCCCAGCAGACGATGAACGGCTCTTTTGCATACACGATACCGACATCGTTGCTCAGATTTTCGTCCTCGCCCGTCTTGTTTGCCACCGGGAAGCGATAACTGAGCTTTCCGCGGATCTTGTGGCGGATCTGCTGTTTTTTCAGCACACCCAGCGCATATTCGCTCACTTCTTCGCTGACGAACGCACCGCGGAAAAGCGCTTCCAGCAAATCTGCCATTTCTTTTGGACAGATCGTGTTCTCGATGCCGCGTGCGGCGGCTGCACTGTCAAACAAACGGCGGCGGATCACCGTTTTCTCAAGTCCCATTTTCGCAAAACTGCGGTTCAGTTCTTCTATACCGCAGCGGCGGATCAGCAGATTCGTTGCCGTATTGTCGCTGAGGTCGATCATCAGGTTGAGCAGCGAGCGTACGTCCATCGTATATTCACCGGTGAGCAGCGAAAGAGCACCGCAACTCGGCATTTTATCCACTTCACCGACTGCAATCCGTTCTTCAAACGTCATGCGTCCTTCTGCAATTTCGCGCAGAACGTGCAAAAAAATCGGCAGCTTGATCACACTTGCCGCGAGATACGCTTCTTCTGCGTTCACGCCGTACGTTTCGCCCGTCGCGAGATTCTTATAGTAAAAGCCGAGATGTCCCGGCAGCTGTTCCATTTCCGCACGGATTTTTTCCAGCGCCGTCTGTTCTTTTCTCATTCAGCCACCCCGTTATACCACAAACTCAAATTCCGCGTTGCGGTCACATTTCAAAACGCCGTCCTCAACCGTAAGCTGTGCCATCTGAATCATCGTCCGCGGATAACGGTCACCGGTGAACGGATGCACAAAATACACGATATATGCGCGGTCTTTCCAAACGAAAACATCCGCATGTCCGCCTTTTACACAGTCGAACGGACGGGTTCCAGCTTCACGCAGAATATTCTGCTCCTGCCGCGTAAAATGCTCCATATCATCCGAATGATATACCGCAAGTCCGTCCCAAACATCCGCAATCAGCCAGTGCTTTTGGCCAAACGTAAAAACGTTCGGGCCTTCCTGCGGACAGTCTCCGGCGGCGATTCCGCGGTATTCCCAGGTGCACAGATCGGTGCTGTCGGCATAGCACGTTGCCGCATTCTGCTGTTCATCCTTATACCAGATGCGCCAGATTCCTTCCGGTGTTTTGCAGATCGCCGGATCAATAATCCGCGCAGAATTCATCTCGAGTTTTCCGACATGTTTCCAGTGAAACAGATCCTCGGAAATATAGTGTTCAATACTGGCGCCGCCGCCCCAGTCCATATAAACGCCCTGGATATACGTCACGAACATATGATACCGTTCGGTTTCTGCGTCGTATACCACTTCCGGTGCCCAGAACGTGTTGTGCCCGAACTCAAAATCCAGATCGAGCGCACCGCGATAGTGCCAGTCGCGTCCGTTTTCGGATTCCGCCACGCCGACCGCCGTGCCATAGCAGTAAGAAACCTTGTCCACCTGCTGATTGGCGCGGCGCTGGGTATAAAACAGATAGAATTTTCCGTCCGATTCTTTGCGGATCATCATCGGATCTGCCGGACCGTCAAAAATCGGATCACGGTATAATGGTGCCGGTATCGTCATCGTCACGCATCCTTTCCCAGCGCTTCTTTCAGCACCGGCAGCAGCGATTTTGCCATGCGGTAAAATCCGAGATCGTTCGGATGTGCGCCGTCCATCGTGCAGGCGTCGCGGTCATCCGTGCCAAACAGCGTTTCGCCATCGACAAACCACACTTTCGTATCACCTTCCGCCACAGCCCGCTGATACGTCTCTTTGATAACCTCGCGGCGTTCCGCGCGGCGCGCCGGCAGAAGATCCTCGCTTGCCATCGATGCCATAATAATCGGCAGATCCGGATTTTTGTCGCGAACGATCTTATAAAACCGGTAGTGCGTATCCCGAAGATGCTGGGTTGTCGGCGCATTGTGATCGTAATCCATGAAGAACAGACTCATATCGAGACCTGCGATATATTCCGCGATATTGGCCTCGCCGCGGCCCGAACCGGAAAATCCAAGATTGATATGATCGGCGTTCAGCCAGCGGCAGAGGAATGCCGGAAAGCTGTTGCCCGGTTTCGATGCACAGCCGCCCTGTGTTACGGAGTTGCCGTAGAACACGATCGGTTTTTCGATTCCGTACGGCTTCGGTGCTTCCAGGACGCTGCCTTTTTTGAGTCCGATCCAGCCTTCGGTGATGCCGTTATAGAGACCCATATTGAGTTCGACATCCTTCATGCCCTGCATATCCAAAACATCCGCGCCGATCTCCTGGATTCCTTCGTACCATTCGCACTGGTCGTTGAGCGGGCGGTAAGTCATGCAGGATTTTCCGTTTACAAACAGATCCGTTCCGACACTGCCGGTCAGCGGCATATGCGGCATGGAACCTAAAAACAGAACCTTCGAGCGGTATGCAATATACGGGCTGTCCGTACGAAAACGGATGCGGCCGCCGGCGGTATCCTGTGCCAGAACGGTAACACCTTCATTCACCTGATCATATAAATCCTCCGGCAGGCGCCAGAAACGGCCGCCTTCTTTGATCGCAAGGCCGTGGATCGAGATCGGTTCCTCGAGAATATTGATCCAGACGATATCGTCCTTTGCGATTTTACTGCCGTTTAAAAAGTTCGTATCGATTTTCGAAACATCAATTTTCATATCAATCGCCTCTTTCTTATACCAAAATTTCGAGATCATCCGTTGCGCGGAGTGCCGCAACGCCTTTTTCCTGCAGTGTATTGCACAGGGTCAGCACACTTGCGAGAAAACGGTCGGAATAATGCGTCACGCACACCTTCCGAATTTTCAGCTCTGCAAACACCGGCAGATAATCCGTCGATTCAAAATGCGCCGATTCACAGACAACGAGATCGAGAACCGTTCCGGCTTCCGTTACCGGAAAATCGATTGCCGGATTTTTGAGGTCGCCCGTAAAAAGCACGGTTTTACCCTTGGCTTCGGCAAGATACGCAAACGAGTTCGGGCAATGCTGCGTCGGGATCGCCGTCATTTTCAAAACGCCGTCGTCAAACACGACGCCCGGCTTCGTCTCGGTATAGCGAAAATCCTTTGGGTCACTCATCGTTACTTTAATCCATCCGTTGATCGCATCCACCGCCGAAATATCCGGCAGACAGATCTGCGGATCCACTGTTTTGAAATACCACGTGGAAAGGTCAATGAACGAAAGCAGACCGTTCGTGTGATCGCCGTGCATATGCGTGATAAAAATGCCTTTTACTGCATCCACCGGGATATTTCGGATCCGCAGTGCATCAATCGCCGGTGTGCCCATATCGACAAAATAGACATTTTCTCCGATTTCGATCATAATACAGCTGCATTTGCGGTGCGCTTCCGGCACACCGTGGCTGCTGCCGACAAACGTAATTTTCATGCTATCCCATCCTTTTTGCAGAATCTTTGGTTTCAGTTTAACACCCACCGCTTTGGCTGTCAATGGCTTATAACAACACAAAGCGGATGGCTTTCACCATCTTTCCCTTAAATGTCTTGACTTAATATATCCGCATAGATACAATAATATTGAATATATCATCGAATGACTTGGAGACTGTAAACTATGCGTATACAACTCAATAAATCGATTGACCTTGAACAGAATGTAAAAAGAGCTCTCGGAAATGAAATTCCATATAGCTTTTCCGGTGATAAAAAATATGCCGCGCTCATCGCCTTTGTTTGTCCCAAATGCGGTGCTGAACTGCTTGCCGCCTGGACACAATGGTATTTATCCGCAAAATGGGGACGCGACATTGAATCCAGCGATGCAGATAAAGCAGCGATTCGCAAACATGAGGAAAAACTGAAAACACTTTTCCGCGAAGAAGCAACTTCCATTTTACAGATGGACACTTGTCCGCTTTGCGGCGCTGCTTTATCCCGCGAAAAAGGCTTTTACCTTGAAGCTGCGGATGGTGAAAACGCGGGTAAAAGCTACGGACTGGACTACCGCAATCTTGCGCACAACAATCTCGTGAAAAAATCCTCTATTGCCACCCGCGGAGAGTTCCAATCGCCAATATATCCGATAACGCTCCACTCGGATGCCCGTCTTTTCGCTTTTATGAAGCAGCAGCGTGAAGAAAGCGAAAAAGCCTCTGCTGAAAAACAGATTCAGGACAAAATCGTCATTTGTGACCGACCGTTCACCGCCGCAAAAAGCGAAGCGGCTCAAAAATCGATCAAATCGTCCTCTGTAAAACTGCAGGAATATCTTTTCAATCTGATTCAAACAGAGATCAGCATTTATTCTTTGACCCAGCGTTTAGCGACGCTCTACTACCAAAGATATGAGCTTAACCGTCTGGCAACTGCTTCTGCCGTAGCACCGAATTATGAAAAAGCGCAGGAAATCGCCGAACTTGAAAAACGCATCGAAGCTTCTCAGGCTAAAAAGGCGCGGTATCAGGCTGGCGAAATCGGCATGAATCTCCCGGTCGAACCGGAAGAACCGACATACGGCACACCGGGATTTTTCAACAAGAAAAAGGTCCTTGCTGAAAATGAAGCGCTGAAAGCACAGTACGAAAGCGAAATGAAAGCATATAACGACAAGTTGCAGTCTTATCAGAGACAAAAAGAGCGTATGATCGCAATCGCCAATGCTGAAATCTCCACGATCATCAGTGAAATCGATACCATCCGCGAAGCTATGAAGCAGAATATGACCAAGCCCCAAAACGAATCTCCGGCTTTTGAACTTAAAAGCATCGTTGACGGCGAGATTGCCGAAGCGGAATCGCTTTTGGAAAAACTGTATGAATGCAGAAATCAGCTGTATGCATACGATATCATATTCAGCAAGTATAGAAAAGTAGTTGCACTCTCCGCTTTCTACGAATATCTGCTCGCGGGTCGCTGCGCCGAACTTGGAGGTCCGTATGGCGCTTACAACCTCTATGAAAGTGAACTCCGCGCGAATTTAATTGTTGAAAAACTCGATGAAATCAAGCGCACACAAAATATGATTCACGGTGAACTCCAAAAGGTAAACAGCAATCTGAAACAACTCAACAATACACTCTCGCAGGCTCTGACTTCTATCCAAAGCATCGAAATCGGCATTGCCAATATTTCTGCAAACACCGATGTTATCGCGCATAATACCGCAGTATCCGCATATTATTCCAAGCTGAACGCGGAACTTACCGATTCGATGGGATACCTTGTCGCACTCAAATAATAACTCCACACAACACAAAGCGGATGGCTTTCACCATCCGCTTGTTCTTTATCGATTAGTTTTCTTTGCGATTACGAAACAGGCATGCGCCAAGCAAACCACTTACCGCAAGCAGCGTTACCCAGAGCATCATATTGCTGGTATCGCCCGTATCCGGGATTTCCTCTTCCGGACCGTTCTCAATCAGCGTCCATGTGCCGGTAATCGTAACATCGCCTTCCGGCATCTTTCCGTCTTCCAGCACACTCGTATCCCATACAAACAGATAGCCTTCGAATTCTACCTCCGGCAGAATGACTTCTTCGCCAGCTTCATACGACTCGATATCCGGAATAGTCGGTGCACCTTCCGGCACCTCGCCGTCATATTCATACCGCAGTGTATAAACCGTCGGCGGAATCGGTGTCCATGTACCGGTAATGGTAACGTTCTCTTCCGGCATTTTGCCGTCATCCAGTACACTCAGATCCCATTCAAAGGTAT
>JBGUUS010000175.1:0-4398 GCA_045133675.1 Oscillospiraceae bacterium
TGGAGCGGATGACGAGGCTCGAACTCGCTACCTCCACCTTGGCAAGGTGGCGCTCTACCAGATGAGCTACATCCGCATGTTTTGTCGTCGTTTTCAGCGACGAGTGTTATTATAACAGACTATAGTAAGAATGTCAACACCTTTTTTGAAAAAAATCGAGTTTTTTTCGAATTTATTTTTTGCGGGCAATTTCCTGCTCAATACGCTCCACCAGTTCGTGCGGCATCATATCAAAAGCAAGTGCAATTTTCCAAAGCGTTTCAAAGTTCGCTTTCTTCTGTCCGTTTTCAATCATCGCAAGATGGCTGCGTGCAAGCACCGCAAACCCGCTTACCACTTCCTGCGACAATCCTTTTTCTTTTCGAATTGCGCGGATCACTCTTCCTACCGCTAAATGATTGTAGTCTACCATCGTAAACAACTCCTTTAGCTTTTAGTGTAGTAGAATCGCAAAATATTTTGTCTACGATAGTAGACAAAATGCATCTTTTCTGCTATAATAACGAAAAAGCAGTTTCACTGCAAAAGAAAAGGAATGATTTAAATGCGCAAATGTCCAAACTGCGGCACGGAAAACGCAGATAATGCGTTACAATGTAGCAACTGCCGCGCTAACCTCCGCACTTCAAATGGCTCTCCGGTTCCAGGACCATTTCAGACACAAGCTCCGCCGCCAAATCCGGCAATGATGCCATTGCGTAATCATAATGGTGTCGGCACCTTCTTCAAGGTCGTATCCTGGATCCTGTTCGCGATATTCATGCTCGCAGGCATCAGTAATTTTTCGAATAGTAGTCTTTTGGGTATGATTCTGCTCATCGGCGGTCCGATCGGCACATTGCCGCTCTTTTTCTTCGGTACTGTAATCGAAGACCTGCACGATATCAAAAACATCCTGCTCTCTAAAAAATAATCTTCCGCAAACGCAAAAAATCCCGGCTCTTTCGAGCCGGGATTTTTCATTCAGTTAAACTGTTTTAAGCAGCGTGCAAATCAAGCGAGACGAGCTTTGAGAGCTTCGAGCTGTTTTGCGAGTTCTGCCGGCAGTCTGTCGCCGAATTTAGCGTAGAACTCTTCGATGCCTTTTGCCTCTTCTCTCCAGAGGTCAACGTCAACTTCGAGCAGGCCTTTAACAACGTCGATGTCGATGTCGAGACCTTCGATGTTGATGTCTTCAGCTTTCGGCTCGTAGCCGATAGCGGTTTCAACAGCGTCAACCTTGCCTTCGCAACGGTCGAGGATCCACATGAGAACACGCATGTTGTCGCCGAAGCCCGGCCAGATGAAGTGGCCTTCAGCGTCGGTGCGGAACCAGTTAACGTTGAAGATCTTCGGAGCTTTGTCGCCGAGTTTCTCGCCCATTTCCAGCCAATGTGCGAAGTAATCGCCCATGTGGTAGCCGCAGAACGGGAGCATAGCCATCGGGTCGCGGCGAACAACGCCTACAGCACCGGTAGCAGCAGCGGTGGTCTCAGAAGCCATGGTGGAGCCTACGAATACACCGTGGTTCCAGTCGAAGGACTGGTATACCAGCGGAGCGGTTTTTGCACGACGGCCGCCGAATACCATTGCGGAAACCGGAACACCCTGCGGGTTGTCGAATTCCGGAGAGATGCACGGGCAGTTTTTAGCCGGTGCGGTGAAACGGGAGTTCGGATGAGCACCTTTTTCGGTGGACTCTTTGCCGTTCCACGGGTTGCCCAGCCAGTCAACAGCGTTTACCGGCGGGTTTTTGTCCAGGCTCTCCCACCAAACGGTGTTGTCATCGAGGTTGTGAACAACGTTGGTGAAGATGGTGCCTTTTTTGGTGGACTCGAGAGCGTTGAAGTTGGATTTTGCGTTGGTGCCCGGTGCTACGCCGAAGAAGCCGTTCTCCGGGTTGATAGCGTACAGGCGGCCGTCAGCGCCCGGTTTCATCCAAGCGATGTCGTCACCGACAGTCCATACTTTATAGCCCTGATCTTTGTAGATTGCCGGCGGGATGAGCATTGCGAGGTTGGTTTTGCCGCAAGCAGACGGGAATGCAGCGGTGATGTATTTAACTTCGCCCTGCGGATTCTCGATGCCGAGGATGAGCATGTGCTCAGCCATCCAGCCTTCGTTTTTGCCCTGGTAGGAAGCGATACGCAGTGCGAAGCATTTTTTGCCGAGCAGTACGTTTCCGCCGTAACCGGAGTTGATGGACCAAATGGTATTGTCTTCCGGGAACTGAACGATGTAACGGTTCTCCGGATCGATATCAGCTTTTGCATGCAGGCCGCGAACGAAGTCATCGGAGGTTTCGCCGAGGTTTTCGAAAGCCTGAGCGCCCATACGGGTCATAATGTCCATGTTGAGGACAACGTAAATGGAGTCAGTGAGCTCAACGCCGACTTTTGCGAGCGGAGAACCGATCGGGCCCATGGAGTACGGGATAACGTACATGGTACGGCCTTTCATAGCGCCGTCATACATCGGGGTCAGTTTTGCGTACATTTCCTGCGGGTCGCACCAGTTGTTGGTCGGACCTGCATCCTCTTTGTTTCTAGAGCAGATAAAGGTGCGTGCCTCAACACGAGCAACGTCGTTCGGCACCGTTCTGTGCAGCATGCAGCCCGGGAGTTTCTCCTGGTTGAGCCACTCCATTTCGCCGGTAGCAGCAGCTTCTTCTCTCAGTGCGTTGAGCTGTTCCTCAGAGCCGTCGATCCAGACAACTTTGTCCGGTTTGCAAAGAGCAACCATTTCATCAACCCAAGAAAGAACATTCTTGTTGTTTGTAAGCATCTTTGTTTCTCCTTCCGTGTGATAACAGGGATTGCCGCATCTGTTTCAGAAGCGGATGAAAGATACACTTACACTGCATCTTTCTTCACTTAACATTATAGGAATTTGTGCGCAAGAAGTCAAGCAATTCGTGCGATATCTTGTGCCGAATTTGTGAATTCTTTTCCTGCGGCATCAAACACGACCCATTTCCTCCCAGTACAAGATACAACTGCGAGCCATCATCCCTGCCGCAAAGAAAAACGGAATCACCAACTGGGGTGATCCCGTTCACTGTGTTTTTCCTTATTTAAAAAACGGCGAGAAATCGAAGGTTGCGAAATAGTCCTCCGGCGTTTCGGCACGGCGGATCATCTGCACTTCCCCGTTTTCTTTGAGCAGCAATTCCGCAGAACGCAGTTTTCCGTTATAGTTATAGCCCATAGCAAAACCGTGCGCACCGGTATCGTGGATCGCAACGAAATCGCCGACTTCGGTTTTCGGAAGCATACGGTCGATCGCAAACTTATCGTTATTCTCGCAAAGGCCGCCCGTTACGTCGCATTTGATGTCGTGCGGTGCATCCTCTTTGCCCAAAACGGTGATATGGTGGTACGCACCGTAGATCGCCGGGCGCATCAGGTTTGCCGCGCAGGCGTCAAGACCGACGTATTCCTTATACGTGTGTTTGTGATGCAGAACTTTCGAGATGAGCATACCGTGCGGTGCCATCATAAAGCGGCCGAGTTCGGTAAAAATCGAAACGTCGCCCATTCCTGCCGGAACGAGGACTTCTTCAAAAGCTTTGCGGACGCCTTCGCCGATTGCAAAGATATCGTTTTCGGTCTGCTCCGGTTTATACGCAACGCCGACGCCGCCGGAGAGGTTGATATATTTGATATCCGCACCGGTTTTCTCTTTCAGTTCAACCGCAAGTGTGAACAGCGTACGGGCAAGCTCCGGGTAATAGTCGTTGGTGACCGTGTTGCTTGCGAGGAACGCATGGATGCCGAAGTATTTGGCGCCTTTTTCTTTGAGGATACGGAAGCCTTCTGTCATCTGTTCTTTGGTCATGCCGTATTTTGCATCGCCCGGGTGATCCATGATCTGATTATCGAGCATGAAGTGTCCGCCCGGGTTATAGCGGCAGAAGATCGTCTCCGGAACGCCGGTGAGCTGATCGAGCCACTCGATATGGGTGAAATCATCGAGATTGATGAACGCGCCGAGATCATAGGCAAGTTTCATATCCTCTTCCGGAGTTACATTTGAAGAGAACATGATGCCGCTGCCGGAAAAGCCGCAGGCTTTGCTCATCAGCAGTTCGGTATAGGAGGAACAGTCGACACCGCAGCCTTCCTCCTGCAGAATTTTCAGCAGATACGGGTTCGGTGTTGCTTTTACGGCAAAGTATTCACGGAAGCCTTTGTTCCAGGAAAACGCCTTATTGAGAGCACGCGCTTTTTCGCGGATGCCTTTTTCGTCATAGATATGAAACGGCGTCGGGTAAGATTTTGCGATCTCCTGCGCCTGATCAAGTGTCAGAAACGGTTTTTTCATCGTATGCACAACCTTTTGCGGGATATTCCGCGGAATTTGAAAATACCTTAATAGTTTACATCATAAAAGCACTCTTGTCAACCGGGCGGGGCCCGG
>JBGUUS010000176.1:0-6726 GCA_045133675.1 Oscillospiraceae bacterium
GTGCACATCTTCAAAGACCTAACGATGCGCCAACGAATGCCTTGCATTCTTTCTACCCGGTGGCAGAGATATTTGATTTTACAGCAGGTTCGGGATAACGCTTTCCGCGCCGAGCTTGAACGCACCGTACATTGCGGCGTTTGCATGGAACGGCGTGGTGATAACCGGCGCTTTGTGCGGAACGGTTTCCACGATATTGCGGACTTCGTCAACGAGCATCGTGCCGAAACCGGTGTACTCGCCGCCGATAATGATGGTCTCCAGGTTCAGCGTGTACGCTGCGTTTGCGATTGCGGTTGCAAAGATGCGGCAGACGTGCTGTGCAAACTCCTGACAGAAGGTATCGCCGTTTGCGGCGGCTTCGATCATCATATCGAGATAGAAGGTGTTGTCAAGCAGGTGGGATGCGATCTGCGACTGTGCGGCTACATCCTTGCGCGCTTCGATATATTTGCGGATACCTTTCATCGAAGCGATATCTTTTAAGAATACGTATTTTTTGAGAAGCGGGTTATAGACGACGGAATAAGCGAGTTCGCCGCCGAAGCCGGTCGTACCTTCATACAGATCGCCGTTTAAGATCAGACCGCCGCCGACAGCAAGACCGGCCCAGACGAAATAGAGGTTTTTCGACTCTTTGCCGACGCCAAAATGCTTTTCGCCGATTGCCGCGAGGTTGATATCGTTTTTGACGATCAGCTTGCCTTCAAAATCCGGCTTTAAGAATTCGGTTACGTTTACGATTTCGCCGTTGCGGCATTCGAGAGGAAGATGGTTTTCGTTGCAGCGCGCGGTCGGCGCAGTCAGAACAACTTTTCCGATTTTGTCGGAGGAGATGTGATTCTGCTCGAGCAGGTCGTGAATGGTGCGGATGACTTTTTCGCGGACTTCCTCGCCGGTGAAGGTTGCAGTGAGCGAGAGAGTCTCAACAAACTGCGGTTCACAGAAAAGGTTGCAGACAGCAACCGGAACTTTTCCGCGGGAGATAAAGCTGATAAAGTCGATAACGAGAATGTACCGGAAATTCTTATTGAAATCAACGAGCATCGGGCGCTTTCCGACGTCGGTTGTACTGAATCCGATTTCCTGAAGCAACTCCATACCGATCAGGTCGTTTACATTTGCCGATACGGTCGGTTTACTGATTTTCAAACGTTTGGAGAGATCAGCGCGGGAGAGCGGTCCGCATTCGAGGATACAGTCAAGAATGGCGCGCTGATTTGTCCGTTTAAGCAAAGTCTGGCTTCCAGCCGGCATGAGAATCCCGCCCTTTCGTAATGTCATTTAACTAATTTAAGTATACGGCTTTCGCAACAGAATGTCAAGCCTTTACAAGAAAATGGCAGGATACAAGCGCCCGTTGCTATTTTTCGGGATTTGTGCTATTATGGTATTTGGTGAAATTTAGCGTTTAAAACGGAGGAATCGTTATGCGGATGCGTGCGAAGAAGTGGGCGAGACCGGAACTTTCCGTCTGCCCGTATTTTGTAAAGGAACCGGCACAGCTGCGCGGAAAATGGGCGACGGCTTTTAAAGAGGAAAAACCGCTCTGTCTGGAGCTTGGCTGCGGCAAAGGCGGCTTTTTGGCACAGCTTGCGCTCGATAATCCGCAGATGAATTTCGTCGGTGTTGACCTCATCAGCGATGTTCTTGCGGTTGCGCGCCGCAATATCCAGGCGCTTTATGAAGAAAAAGGCCGCGAGGTCGACAACATTCTGCTCACGAGCATCGAGATCACACGAATTGAACTCGACTTTTCCGAGGAAGACTGTGTTGACCGCATCTATATCAATTTCTGCAACCCGTGGTTTAAGCACTCGCAGCATAAAAAGCGTCTGACCCATTCGTATCAGCTGGAAAAATACCGCGCGTTCTTGAAAGACGGCGGCGAAATCTGGTTCAAAACCGATGACGACGGGCTTTTCAAAGACTCGCTCGGATATTTCGAAGAGATGGGCTTTTCGATCGAATATATCACCTACGACCTGCACGAAAGCGGCTTTTCGCCGAACTATCGCACCGAGCACGAGGATATGTATACGGCACAGGGAATCAAGACGAAGTTCCTGATTGCGAAAAAGTTACAAGGCGAATATAAGGCTGCACGCCCGGTTCGTCAAAGCGCCGAAGATGTCGAAAAAGGTGAGTAAAATCGCATTTCCCTCTTGACTTTTCGCCTGTTTTTTAGTATAATACCGACTTGTAAAGCTTAAAAACTTTACAAGTAAGCAAAAAGAGGGTGTTAAAGTGAGTAAAAATCTCGATGTAGCGGTTCTGCTCGATTTTTACGGAGCAATGCTTACCGATAAACAGCGCGACGCGATCGATCTTTACTATAACCAGGACCTCTCTTTGAGTGAAATTGCCGAACTGCAGGCGATCACACGTCAGGGTGTTCGCGATTCCATCAAACGCGGTGAGGTTTTTTTGTACGAACTGGAGGATAAACTCCATATGTTCGAAAATTATATCGATACCATGAAGGCGTTCCAGGAAATCGGCTATGTTGCCGACCGCATCTCCAAGGAAAACATGATGCAGTTCCGCTCGCGTTCGATCGAAGAAAACGTCGAACAGATCCAGGGCATCGCCAGAAAATATATTGATTCCAATTCCTGAAAGGAGTGAGGGCTTTGGCATTCGAATCTCTTTCCGATAAGCTTGCCAATGCGTTTAAAAAGCTGCGCTCCAAAGGTAAACTGACCGAAGCGGACATCAAAGACGCAATGCGCGAAGTCCGCATGGCTCTTCTGGAAGCTGACGTAAGCTATAAAGTCGTTCGCGACTTTGTTAAAACCGTCAGTGAACGGGCAGTCGGCGTTGAGGTTATGGAAAGCCTTACACCGGCGCAGCAGGTCGTTAAAATCGTTAACGACGAGCTCTGCGCTCTTATGGGCAGCGAAAATCAGCGTATCAGCTTTGCTTCCAAAGGTCCGACCGTCATCATGATGTGCGGTCTGCAGGGTGCCGGTAAAACGACACACGCTGCAAAGCTTGCAAAGCACTTTATAAAAGAAGGCCACCGTCCGATGCTTGTAGCCTGCGACGTTTACCGTCCGGCTGCTATCGAACAGCTTAAAGTTGTCGGCGCAAAAGCCGGCGCACCGGTCTTTGAAATGGGCCAGGGCAACCCGGTTAAGATCGCAAAAGAGGCGATCCGCCATGCAAAAGACCACGGCAACGATATCGTTATCATCGATACCGCGGGCCGTCTTCACATTGACGAAACGCTCATGGATGAGCTCAAGAACATCAAATCCGAGGTTCAGCCGAACGAGATCATGCTCGTTGTCGACGCAATGACCGGTCAGGATGCGGTTAATGTTTCCGATGCTTTCCATAAAGCGCTCGATATCGACTCCGTTTTGCTGACAAAGCTCGACGGCGATACCCGCGGCGGTGCGGCTCTCTCCGTGCTCGCAGTAACGGGCCGTCCGATCAAGTTCGCCGGTATGGGTGAAAAACTCGAGGATCTCGAGCCGTTCCATCCGTCCCGTATGGCGTCGAGAATTCTGGGCATGGGCGACGTGCTGACTCTCATCGAAAAAGCGCAGGATGCGCTCGACGAGAAGAAAGCCGACGAGATGCTGCAGAAAATGAAGCAGAACAGCTTCGACATGAACGATCTGCTCGAGCAGATGCATCAGATCCGCAACATGGGTTCGATGAAAGATCTGCTTTCGATGCTGCCGGGTGTCGGCAACAAGGTCAAGGATCTGGATATCGACGATAAACAGCTCGTCTATATCGAGGCGATGATCACTTCGATGACCAAAGAAGAACGTGAAAAACCGTCGATCATCAATCCTTCCCGCAAACGCCGTATCGCAGCAGGCTCCGGCCGCAAGGTTGAGGATGTCAACCGTCTTCTCAAACAGTTTGACCAGATGCAGAAGATGATGAAGCAGTTCACAGGCGGAAAAGGCATGAAAGGCAAACGCCGTAAATTCGGCGGTTTCCCGAACCTTCCGTTCTAAATTCCATTCGCTTTTCTCCCGGCAAAGAACGGGATGAAATATATTAAAAAAACACTTATCTTTTTATTTTCAGGAGGCAGTTTTAAAATGGCAGTTAAAATCAGACTTCGCCGCATGGGCGCTAAAAAAGCTCCGTTCTACCGCATTGTTGTTGCAGATTCCAGATATCCGAGAGATGGCAGATTCATCGAAGAAATCGGTTACTACGATCCGACCAAAAACCCGTCTATCGTAAAAGTTGACGCTGACAAAGCTAAAGAGTGGATCAAAAACGGTGCACAGCCGACCGATACCGTTAAGAAGATTCTGAAAGACAACGGCGCTCTGTAATTTTTACGGAGGGTAAGTTTCATGAAAGAATTGTTAGAGGTCATCGCGAAGGGCCTGGTTGTTGAGAAAGACGCCGTAAACGTAACGGTCGACGAACCGAACGAAGAAGGCGTTGTTGTGTATCACCTCCATGTTGCTCCGGATGACATGGGCAGAGTTATCGGCAAGCAGGGCAGAATCGCAAAAGCGATCCGCATCGTCATGCGTGCAGGTGCTTCCCGTGTGGATCAGCACGTTGTGGTTGAGATCGACTAAATCCAACAAATCGAAACGGGAAGCGAGACTGCTTCCCGTTTTTGGTTTCATCCGAAACGGAGGATGTTTTGATGAAAAAAGAATTTCTCGAGATCGGCAAGATCGTTTCGACACATGGCTTAAAAGGTGAAGTCCGCGTTCAGCCGTGGACCGATTCGCCGGAATTTCTCACGGATTTTTCCACGCTTTATTTTGCGGAAGGAAAAGAGAAACTTACGGTTGAAAAAGCGCGTGTGCAGAAAAACGTCGTGCTCTTAAAACTTAAAGGCACCGAAACGGTGGAGGCAGCCAATCTGCTGCGCGGAAAAGTGCTGTATATGGCGCGTTCCGATGCAAAACTGCCGGAGAACACCTACTTTATTCAGGATCTGATCGGCCTTGAAGTTATTGATGCGGACGATGCATCGATCGTTTACGGCAAGCTCACCGAGGTCAGCCCGACGGGTGCAAACGACGTTTACCACATCACCAAAGAAGGCAAAACCGTTCTGATCCCGGCAATCCGCCAGGTTGTTATCGAAACCAATCCGGACGAAGGCTTTATGCGCATCCGTCCGATGAAGGGACTTTTCGACGATGAGGATTGATATCGCAACGCTGTTTCCGCAGATGTGCGAGACCGTTTTGAACGAGAGTATCCTCGGCCGTGCGCGCCGCGCCGGACACGTCGAGTTTTCCTGCCACAATATCCGCGATTATACCACGGATAAACACGGCAGAGTCGACGATATCGTATACGGCGGCGGAAAAGGCATGGTTATGCAGGCGGAACCGATCATGCGCTGCTTTACCGACGTCTGCGCAAAGGTCGGCAAGCGTCCGCACGTCATCTATCTGACGCCGCAGGGCAGTGTTCTGACACAGAAGCGCTGTATGGAACTCGCAAAAATGGACAACCTGTTCTTGCTGTGCGGTCATTATGAAGGTGTTGACGAGCGCGTGCTCGAAGAGATCGTCGATGAAGAGATCTCGATCGGCGACTATGTATTGACCGGTGGTGAGCTTCCGGCACTCGTTTTAACCGATGCGATCGCGCGTATGTGCGACGGCGTCCTTTCGGCGAGCGAGTGTTACGAAGAGGAGAGCCATATGGGCGGACTGCTCGAGTATCCGCAGTATACCCGTCCGGAGGAATGGCGGGGCCAGCGCGTTCCGCAGGTGCTTCTTTCCGGTCACCACAAAAATATCGCGGACTGGCGCCAGGTGCAGCGTTTGCTGCGTACACAGAAAAAACGCCCGGACCTGTATGCGAAATATGAGCAGACCAAGCAGGACAAGAAACTCCTCAAAAAGCTGCTCGGGAAAAGCGGAAAATAAGGCTATGCAATCTGCCTATTTCGGTGCGAAATTTGTGTGAATCCTGCACAACGGCGGCTTTTTTAACAGGGCCTGAATGGCAAAAAAGCAGAATTTGTGTCTGAAAGGCTCGAATTTGCCATAGTACCGATTGACGAAACCCGTTTTTCTGCGTATAATAATGGCATACCGCTTTGCGTAAGTTAAAGATTCAGTATAGAATAATTGCATATTGCAAATAAGAGGAGAGCTTGAAATGTACGTTAGTGAAGTAAAAGTTCAGAATCAGGTCGGTCTGCATGCACGTCCGGCAACCTTCTTCATCCAGAAAGCAAACGAATTCAAATCGTCTATCTGGGTAGAAAAAGAAGAGCGCCGCGTTAACGCGAAGAGCCTTCTGGGCGTTCTGTCCCTGGGCATCGTTGGCGGCACCGATATCCGCATCATTGCAGACGGTCTGGATGAGCAGCTTGCTGTTGACAGCCTGGTACGTCTCGTTGAGAACGGCTTTACCGAGTAATTGATTGTAGAAAAGCACAGCCTTCCCGTTTGGGAAGGCTGTTTTTCATTCGCGGAAAATTAACAATTCAAACTGCCGCGTTTTTGCTTCCTCGCCGGTATTATATATGAAATCCGGACTTCTGGTATCGGCTCGTGATCCGCGAATTTATAGATCTTGATATGGTGCGGTTTGAAACATCCCTGTATCAGCCGATGTAGTTATATTCACAAAGAAAAAGTGCCCGAAGCAGATTGCTTCGGGCACTGTGTGTTTGAAATGATATAAGGCTTCACGCCCTATATATCCGACGCATCGGGGAATTACTCTACGATGTAATCCTTGATGTCAGCGAAAAATGCGTCAGCG
>JBGUUS010000177.1:0-8585 GCA_045133675.1 Oscillospiraceae bacterium
ATGGCAATGCCCGACACTTCAATCATGCTTGAACTCTGTGATATTCTTTGCATCAGTGTAAATGAATTATTAAGTGGGGAGAAAATCGATATGGAAAATAACAATCAGAAAAACGAACAGCTTTTGCTGGATATGTCAAAAGAATTAGAAGCGAAAAACAAAACAATCTGGTCATCGATGTGGTTAATTATGATCGTAAGTATAACCGTCTTGATTGCAGGCATTTTTGTTGCCGCCTTTTTAATTCCCGAAGGTATATGGCAGCTTGTCACAATCCTCGCTGTTTGTGTTGTATTTTTGATCCCGTGTTTTTATGCATTAAAGCTCGAAGTCAGCGTGGGTGTTTACCAATGCAAAGAATGCGGCTGTGAAATCGTGCCCACCTATAAAGAAGTAATGATGGCAATGCACAGAGGTTTCACCCGGCATTTGAAATGTCCCAAATGCAACAAGCGCACCTGGTGTAAAAAAGTATTGAAGAAGTAACATTCTATTCCTCAAACCAACTCAAGCAAAGAGCGGTCATCCTGTTTGTGACCGCCCTTTGCTTTTGCAAAAAACAGAGCGGGATTCTCCCGCGCAATCCCGCTAAAATGCCGTATTTTAGCGCTTAAACCGGCTTTTTCTCGCTTTATCACGACAGAATACAGCATCACTCGATGATTATCTATATTTTCTTAATATTTTTTCTATATTACCGCAATAAAGTACTTGACTTTTCCCGATAAAAGCGGTATTATAAGCGAGTTCAACTGAATAATAGCTATATGAAATCAGCAGGAGATAAGGCGAAAGCCTTTCCAAAGGGGTAATACTCTCGGGTGTCAGTTTGACGGGGACTGCTGACGGATGGCAATCTGGAGAAGTTCGCCTTGCGCGAATGCCGAAGGGGCAATGGCAAGCATGCCGCAATCTCTCAGGCAAAAGGACAGATCAAACGATTACAATCATATTTGCAAGAAATATCTTTGTTATATCAGCTTCTCTCTTCACCGCTATCCGACAGGAAAGCGGTGTTTTTCGTTATTATCGGTTCAACAATATTCATCACAGGAGGTTCATTTCAAATGGACGCAATTTTAAAAGCCATTGAAAGCGTTAACAACGAGATTAACGGTGTTATCTGGGGCGCTTTCGGTCTGCTTCTTCTCGTCGGCACCGGCATTATCGTAACCGTGCTCACGAGATTTTTCCAGGTCACTCATATTGGCCTGTGGTTTAAAAACACGCTGGGCAGCCTTTTCCACAAAGATGTTATCAAACACACGAAGGAAAAAGGCTCCATCTCTCCGTTCCAGGCTCTCTGCACCGCTCTTGCCGCAACGGTAGGTACCGGTAACATCGCAGGTGTTGCCGCTGCTATCTGCATCGGCGGCGCAGGCGCAGTTTTCTGGATGTGGGTTGCTGCATTCTTCGGCATGATGACCAACTACGCTGAAAACGTTCTCGGTATTTATTACCGCCGCAAGAACGAAAACGGCGAATGGTCCGGCGGCGCAATGTACTACCTTGCTGACGGCCTCGGCAAGAAAAAAGGCATGAAACACGTCGGCAAGATCCTTGCTGTTCTGTTCTGCATCTTCGCTATGCTCGCTTCCTTCGGTATCGGCAGCATGGGCCAGGTCAACAAGATCGTTACCAACATTGCACAGGCATTTGACGTATCCGCTCTTTCTTCCATCGAAGTATTCTCCGGCGTTTCCCTGTACAACATCATCCTCGGCGCTATCATCATGATTCTCACCGCTCTGATTACCCTCGGCGGTTTGAAACGTATCGCAAACGTTGCTGAAAAGATCGTCCCGTTCATGGTCGTTCTCTTTGTTGCCGGCAGCCTTGTTATCATCGGCATCAACTGGCAGAGCATCCTTCCGGCATTTGAAGCAATCTTCAGAAACGCTTTCTGTCCGGAGGCATTCGTCGGCGGCGGTATCGGCGCTGTTGTCAGCAAAGTTATCACCCAGGGCTTCAAACGCGGCGTATTCTCCAACGAAGCAGGTCTCGGTTCTTCCGTTATGGTTCACTCGAACTCCACCATTAAAGAGCCGGTTAAACAGGGTATGTGGGGTATCTTTGAAGTATTCGCTGATACGATGGTTGTCTGCACCATGACCGCTCTCGTTGTTCTGACCGCTGGCGGTCTGGAAGGCGGCGCATTCAACGTTGTAACCGGCGAAATCGCTGCAGGCTACACCGACGCTACTCTCGTAGGCTGTGCGTTCAACTCTGTATTCTCCTGGGGCGGTCTCGGTGAGAAATTCATCGCAATCGCAATGCTCCTCTTCGCTTTCACCACCGTTCTCGGCTGGTCGCACTACGGCTCGAAAGCTTGGGAATACCTCTTCGGCGCAAAAACCACTTACATCTTCCGCATCATCCACGTTTGCACCGTTATCCTCGGCGCAGTTCTCACCTCTTCCCTCGCTTGGGACATCTCCGACACTTTCAACGGCCTCATGATGATCCCGAACTTGATCGGCGTTCTCGTTCTTTCTCCGCTGGTTGTTAAGATCACGAGAAACTACCTGAGCCGTGTTAAGAAAGGCAAGGACATCGAACCGATGTACAACGTTGACCCGGAGATCCAGGCTGCGGAACTCGCTCGCGAAATCGACGAATAATCCGATTCACACATATAACAAAGATTGCATAAAAAAGGCCCATCCGCTCGGATGGGTCTTTTTGTTATGCTGATTATCGGATCTCGATGCGCATATCGCACTTTTCCGGGATACAAAACTCGGAGAAATACCGTTTTTCGTACGGGATCCATTCATTGAAAAAGCGCTCGGCAAACTGCGGCGAATTGCGGCGCAGGATTCTTACACGCTGCAGTTCCGGCGAGATATCCAGGAACACGGAAAAATCGTAGTAGGGCGAAAGCTCCGGATGCATCGAATATGCACCTTCGGTAAACGCAAACCGTTTCGGGATAACCGTCTCTTTTTCGCCGAGTGCCATTTTCGAGCAGTCAAACGGCTGGTAAACAACCGGCTCGCCTTTGCGCATCGGCTCTAAAACCTCACTGAGAAACCGCTCGCGGTCAACGTTGCCGCCGATCTCGGCATAGCGTTCCGGCGTTCTCTGCTCCATGCGCAGGAAGAAATCATCCATATGAAACGCTGTACAGTCGTAAACCTCGGTGAGGATCGCGCTCAGCGTCGTTTTTCCGCTTGCGCTGCCGCCTTCGATGGCAAGGCGCACCGGACCTTTTGCAAGACGGCGGTCAAGCTCAGCAAACAGCGGAATAAACGGAATGTACGCATTGGCGATCACGCGGTATGCCGGCTTATACGCTTCACGGAAAGCCTCCGAATGGCGCACCGCCGGAAAACCTTCGCCTTCCCATTCATCCGCCGCACGGTTAAATGCATCCGCATCAAACGGCAGGTGTTTTTCGGCGATCAGTTCTCTTGCGGCATTGAGTTTTTCCTTTAAAAGAGCAGCGCCGTCTTCCTTCTTCGCCGACATATAAAACAGCTTGCCGAACGTATCGGCGGAAAGGCCGTCCGCCAAAAGCGTAAGCGGCACGCGGCTGTAATCGCCGTCGAGCGTTTCGATGCGTTTGCTCTGTGTACAGTCGATTCCTTCGTATTCTCCCTTAATATAAGACACTGCTTTTTCCAAAGAGGAAACGAGGTGTTCACAGCCGAATGCGCTCTGATGCAGGAATTTAAACACATCGCGTATCTGCATAGCGGGATATGCATCGTACTGCTCCATCAGCAGTTTTTTCGTTTTATCGTTTCGTTCCATACGATCCCTTTCTTTTGTACGGTTGATACTTTTATTGTACCGACAAAAATGCAATCCGTCAATTCTTCCTGCAAATTCGTTGCGCAAAGAAAAACGGCGTGATATAATATCCGCAAAGAAAGGTACACCGTACCGTAAACAGACAGGAGATTTCCTATGAAAAAAGCACTGATTCTCTGCCTTTGCTTTTTGCTCTGTATTTCCCTTTTTGGCTGTGTGAAAGACAGCGAAAATGCGGGCGGAAGCGAAATTAACAGCGAAAGCGAAAGCGAAAACAACGCACCGGTACAAAAAATCGAGAAATTCGAAATCAACAGCGATAACTGGGACGACTATTTCCGGTACGACTACTGCCATATCGTATATACGGACGGACCGGGCGGCGACGTTCTCATGATCACCACAAACCTCGGCATTGCACTCAAAGACGGCTACCGCATCGTACTCGATGACCCATCGAAACAGTCAAGCGTTGCATTTGAGGTGAAAGGTGAATACTATCTCTCCTATGTAAATTACGATTTCGAAAACCGTACCGTAGAAATGGGCGAACCGTCCGGAAACAGCCACACCATTCCGTATGAAAACAAGGTGATCTTTGACAATGCGTGCTGTGAGCTGAACAAAAGCTATCCGCGTGGCATCCGCTCCGTCGGTCAGAACTGGGTTGGCGAAGTGGAAAACGGCCCGGTGCAGGAAGAACAAGTTTTCCGTATCCTCGACGTTACGAGTGCACAGGGCACCGTTTACGTCTATGTAGAAGAATAATCGCAAAGCGGACACTTTAGTGTCAGCGCGTTCGATATGAGCTTTGAAATCTTCCCGGACTGGCTGAAGCTTGGCGGTGACTATGCCCGCGAGGAATGCCCGGGCGACTATGTCGGTCATATCGAATACGTCGCAAACTACGGCTGCGATACGCCGAATGATGTCTCGATCCCGTTCTGGGAAAAAGGCCATGGCATCAACTTTGAAAGCATCAACAAAGTACAGAAAAAGATCTGCTCTTCCGCGGAGCGCCGCACATACGTCGCAAACGTCGGTCAGGAAGTCTTTGACACGGATCTCAATAAAAAGCTGATCTATACGGGTGAAAAATGGCTCGATTTCATGGGAAATCCGGCGGATTGATTCACTTCATCCATGTTCGTTAACAGAAACTGTATCACGCATCTGTCGAATGTACCCGATAAACTGCTGCAACCGTCACTTTAACAAGGAGGTACTATGATTCAGTACAAACCGGATTTCGAACTGTTAAAACCGCGCTATGAAGCGTACTGGAACAAGGACTATATCGACCGTTGCTGTCTTGCAGTACAGGTCCCGAAGCCGGGCGGAAAGCCGACCTTTCCGCCGCGCGAATATACGCCCGAAGAAGGCTTTACCTCTCCGCAGATCATGCACGAAAACATGATAAACCACTGCGAACAGACCGACTTTCTCTTTGAAGCACTTCCGTCGCAGATCCTCTATTTCGGAACGGCGGCGCAGTGCGAATATTTCGGCTGCAAACCGCAGTACAACAAAGATACGATCTGGTTTCCGCCCGTGCTCGACGAGCCGGACGCAAGCCGGATGCATTTCGACCCAAAGCCGTTTGAACGCCACAAGGATATTATGAAAGGCGTTGCCGAACGCGCAAAAGGTCTCTATTTCACCGGTATGACGGATAACTGCGGCATCATCGATGCACTCGCCGAGATCCGCGGAACCGAAAATCTGCTTTTTGATATGGTGGATAATCCGGAGTTTGTGCACGAGGCGCGCGACAAGATCACGGAAGTCTGGCAGAAAACACAGGCGGAGTTTTTCGAGATCGCAAGAGAGAGCAACGACGGCGGTTCTTCCCACGCGTGGATGCATCTCTGGTCTCCGGACCGTCACCTGCAGTTGCAGTGTGACTATTCCTGCATGATCTCGCCGGCGATGTTCGAGGAGTTCGTCCTCCCGGAGCTGGAGGCTACAGCATCCACGTTCGAACACTGCAGTTATCATCTCGACGGTGTTGAACAGCTGCGCCACCTTGATCTGATCCTCTCGGTCAAAGGCATCGATAACATTCAGTGGACACACGTTGCCGGACAGCCGAAAACCTCCGCGAGTATCGAAGCGCTGCAGAAGATTCAGAAAGCCGGAAAAGGTCTGATCCTCATTCCGCAGCCGGACGAAGTGGAATTCCTGCTCACCAATCTCTCGCACAAAGGTCTGATGCTCTCGGTCGGCGGTATCAAGGATCACGAAGAAGCCGCCGATCTCGAACGCCTCGCAAGAAAACTTGCGCACTAAAAAAGGAGTGTACCGATTATGAAACTGAGTATGTGGTCAAGCTTTTACCACGATCTTCAACCGGAAGCGATGGTTCTCGAACTTGAAAAATACGGTTATACGTACAGCGAAATTTCCGACGAACACTCGGTGATGCTGCTCGACCGCGGCGATGCAACCGAGATCGGCACAGCATTCAAAAAATTTGCCGATGAACACAACGTGCAGTTCCCGCAGGGTCATCTCAAACTGAGTGCACGTATCTGCGATGACGAAGACCGCGCATACGTCAAACGCCAGCTCGATCTGTTCAAAGCGCTCGGCACAAAATACGCCGTTTTGCACTTCGACGGACTTGACCGACACGGTGATTTCGACGTGGACACCATCCGCGCACGCAATGTCGAAGCGATCCGCGATCTGATTGCACACATCGAAGGCACCGATATTGTGATCTGCCTGGAAAACATCCATGCGCCGAAACCGGTTGCACGAACCGCAGAACAGCTTCTCTGGTTCATGGAGGAAATCGGCGGCGAGCATATCGGCATCTGCCTGGATACCGGTCACTTAAACCTTGTTCCGGAGGCAAGCGATCAGGCGCACTTTATCCGCACCGCAGGCAAATACTTAAAGGCACTGCACCTCGCCGATAACGACGGCTCCGGCGACCAGCACTTGATGCCGAGCGCACTCGGTCAGGTCGACTTTGAGGCTGTCTTCCGCGAAACACGCGAAATCGGCTACGACAGCATCTACAACTATGAGGTTCCGGGCGAGCGCTATATCACCTTGCCGCTGCGCGGATTTAAGCTCAATTATATCCGCGAGCTTTCAGCGTATTACTGGGAACAGTGCGAATAAAACGTATATTAAGGGTGGAAACCGGACGGGTTTTCACCCTTTTTTCTTGTAAAACGGCAAAGTTTATTGTATACTGAAAGATAACAGATATGAGACTTGTGCGTTTAAGCCCATATCAAAAGTCAATCATATTGGGGGTTACAGTATGGTAACAGTATATGAAGGCAATATCTGCAAGCAGCCGTTCGAAATGGTTCGTACGGTTCCGAACGATATGCTCAAACGCAACCTCGAACAGCTTGCGCCGAAACGCGGTTTCGATATCGAAGTTGCAATCGATTCGTTCAAACTCGGCAGCGGTTTCTTTTCCGACGGCGGTTCGGGTGTTATCATCTACCATAAAAAATACAAAAAGAAATATCACGCGCTCGTTCTGGAGCAGAAAAACGCATACGGACAGGCTTTCCTCTATATCCATTACGGCGGAAAGAGCTCCAACTCGATGTCGATCGCGATGGCGAAGCCTTCGGTCAGCATCATGGGCGGCGAACTGCACCAGCGTATCCCGGGCTTTTTGACCAAGGCAATGGCCGCAGGCGCACAGAAAGGTCTGCAGGAGGAAGAACTGTATTACGACCAGCTCTATACGCTGATCGGCGAGGCAATCCGTCTGGCTTACGATATGCTCGCAAATCCGCGCGATTACGCGCCGAAAGCCGCACCGCAGCCGAAACCGGCACCCGCACCGGCTCCAAAGGCTGCACCGGCTCCGAAAGCGGCACCGCAGCCAAAACCGGCTCCTGCACCGCAGGCACCAAAGGCTGCTCCTGCACCGGCTCCGAAAGCGGCTCCGATTCCGAAAACAGCTCCAACTCCGCCGCCTGCTCCTGCTCCGGAACCGGTCTTTGAACCGCAGTTTGATGAAGATATCGAATACATCGAACCGGAAAAAATCGCAGAAATGCCGTTCTGCTTCTTTGACTCCACCGAAAAGCGCGCATTGAACTTCGATGCACTGAGCGATTTCCACGAGGAAATTTATCTCGCTTTGACCAGCAACCCGATTTTCCTGAAAAATCCGGGGATCACCAAAACGAACCTCCGCGAAATTTCGACCGCAATCAGCAACTACATGAAAGAGCTGGAGGCCGCAAAAGAGGATTCCTTCATGAGCCTTTGGCCGGGCGGAAATCCAAAGCAGCTCAACGATACCTTAAACGCACTGGAACGCAACAAGAAATCCTATCCGATCAAAAAAGGCACCAATGCGCTGATGCTCTGCATTGCACTCACCGCATTGAGCGGAAAGCGCGGCTTCTTCGTCACCCCGGACTATTTTGCAAATCAGGACCTTGCATTCGACGTCGAATGGACGCCGCTTGAAGAGATTCAGTCGATTACAATGGCAGACAACAGAATCCTTGTCAACGGCAAAGAAGTCTGCGACAAATCCTGGTCGAAAACGCAGAGCAAATTCGATATCCTCGTTTATGCCGTCGGTATGGCGTTGGCGATGAAATATCCGGTTGTTGAAAAAGCACCGGAACCGCCTGCTCCGCAGCCAAAAGCCGCTCCTGCTCCGGCACCGCAGCCGAAAGCAGCACCGACAGCGCCGGCTCCGAAACCTGCTCCGGCAAAACCTGCACCTGCTGCTCCGAAAGCGCCGGCTTCGAAACCTGCTCCGGCAAAGCCGGCATTCACCGCAGAAAAAATCAGTGATTATCCGTTTGCACAGCCGGGTTATCTGATGAAGCGTA
>JBGUUS010000178.1:0-7823 GCA_045133675.1 Oscillospiraceae bacterium
CGCGGATTCGTAAAAAATTGCGGCTTACAAAATCGAGTCCGGCACCGATCCCCAATATTCCGCTTGTATTCAGACTGCCTGCTTCCAAACGGTCCGGCAAAAAATCCGGCATCTCTTTTTGTGTGGATAGACTGCCTGTTCCGCCTTCGATCAATGTGCCAGGAATCGATACTCCTTTCCGCAACAGCAGAATTCCGGTTCCGGAAGGCGCGTATAATCCTTTGTGCGCGGCAACTGCGATGGCATCTGCGCACATTTTTTCTATATTTATCGGGACATGACCTGCGGACTGCGCACAGTCCACGATAAACCGAATACCGGATCGGGCACAGAGCGCTCCGATTTTTTCAACTGGAAGAATACGCCCGCTTACGTTTGAAGCGTGTGTACATACCACCAGCTTCGTCTCTGCACGAATTTGCCGCTTGAAAGCCGCAACAGTTGCTTCGTCCGAATCGTCACACGTCGGCACGATCTCAAGTTCAATTTCACCGTTTTCTTGTGCTTTCCATAACGGGCGGTATACCGCATTGTGCTCCAGATCCGAGCAAAGCACATGGCTTTTCTTTTGCAGATACCCTTTTATTGCAAAATTAAGCGCCGTCGTACAATTTGCCGTAAAAACGACACGTTCCGCATCTGTATTAAAAAAATCAGCGGTTTGCTGCCGCACACGAAAAATCTGCTCGCCGGCTCTGAGCGAATATGCATGACCGCCTCTTCCGGGATTTCCACCGCAATGCATCGTCGCAAACTGTTGGGCACGAATCACCGCCTCCGGTTTCGGAAAAGAAGTTGCAGCATTATCGAAATACACCATACAGTTCACCTCAGAACTCGCTTGATTTCAATGCCGTACTGCTCTAAAATACGTTCGGCTTGTTCGGCGTTGCGGTATAAGGCAATACCGTAACCGCAGCCTTCTTTTCTCAGGTTTTCGGGAACCCGTTCGATATAACCGCGAATTCCGTGTTTATCCAAAATATCTCTTGCGCGATACGCATGAGTAACCGACCGCAATATAATAAAGGTTTTCTTATCTCGTTGCATTTGTTGCTCCTCACCTTTCCGCGGCAAAAAACCGCATCTTCACTGCATTTTATGCAATGAAGATGCGGCAGGTGCGGTTCATATAAGGATACAAACACTATGAGCAGCGATTCCCAATTCCTCACCGGTAAATCCTAGGCGTTCCTCGGTCGTCGCTTTGATATTAAGCTGATCTTTGTCGATTTTGCAGACGCGTGTGATATTTTCAATCATCTGCGGGATATGCGGCATCAATTTTGGCGCCTGTGCGATTACTGTTGCATCGATATTTCCGATCCGATACCCTTTTTCTGCAATCTTACCGCAGACAGCTTCCAAGAGTTTTAAACTGTCGGCGCCGCGGTACGTTTCGTCGGTATCCGGAAAATGGCGGCCAATGTCACCAAGTGCCGCTGCACCAAGCAATGCGTCCATAATGGCGTGTGTCAATACATCTGCATCGGAATGACCGATCAAACCCATTTTATGTGGGATCTCAACGCCGCCAATGATGAGTTTGCGATTTTCGCCGAGTTTATGTACGTCATACCCATGACCAATACGCATAGAAATTCCTCCTGAAAAAGCAACGGCCGCAGTTTTGCTGCGGCCGCGCATTCTTGTTTAGTCCATCAGATTAATGCATCCGCGCGGGCACGCCTCAACACAAGCGTGGCAGTTGGTGCATTTGCTGTAGTCGATCGAAGCAACATTGTTCTCAACAGTGATTGCGCCGTTCGGACAAACTTTTTCACATTTCTTGCAAGCGATGCAGCCATGGCCGCATTTTTTAATAACGGCCTTACCCATATCGCGGCTCGAACAAGTAACTGCAACGTTCTTTGCGAGTTCACGAATGTGAATCAGGTTTTTCGGACAAGCTTTGGTGCACATGGTGCAGCCGGTGCATTTAGCCGGATTGACCGAAGCGATGCCGTTTTCAAAGGAAATCGCGCCGAAGCTGCACTGTTTTGCACAATCGCCAAAACCAAGGCACGCATAATCACATACGCCTTTGCCTTTGTAATAAAGGTTGCATGCAGCGCAGGTTTTTTCACCCTGATAGTCGTATGCATCCGAAGTTACCTCCGGAACACAGCCGCCGCAAGCAACGAAAGCAACGGTTTCAACAACGTCTTCTGCTTCAGTGCCAAGAACTTCACTGATTTTCTTTGCAGCTTCATCGCCGCCCGGAACACAGCGGTTCGTACGTGCGCCATCTTTTACAATAGCAGCAGCGTAGTTATCGCATCCGGAATAACCGCAAACGCCGCAGTTAAGGCCCGGAAGGCACTCACGTACAGCATCAACACGTTCATCGCTCGGAACAGCGAAAATTTTCGAGAATACGGAAAGCAGCAGGCCGGCTGCAACGCCGAGTCCGATAAAGATCAGTACCGGGATAAATACATTCCAAAACAGTTCCATTGTATTTCCTCCTCCCGATTAACCGAAGATGCCTTCAACGATGCCGCCGAAGCCTACAAAGGTCAGCGAAACAATCGAAGCAGCAATCAGAGTAGCCGGAACGCCTTTGAACGCTTTCGGAACATCAGCAGCATCAATGCGCTCACGAACACCGGCAAAGATAACCAGCGCCAGAGCAAAACCAAGACCTGCACCGAGAGAGTTGAACATCGACTCGATGAAGTTGTACG
The DNA here is from genome assembly GCA_045133675.1 of Oscillospiraceae bacterium. GTDB lineage: Bacteria > Bacillota > Clostridia > Oscillospirales > Ruminococcaceae > Paludihabitans. Next base: position 2,688 of record JBGUUS010000178.1, read on the forward strand.
AGTTATCGATGTTAAGAATGGTAACACCGAGAACTGCACAGTTGGTCGTAATGAGCGGCAGATATACGCCGAGAGACTCATAAAGCGGTTTAACAAAGCGTTTCAGGATGATCTCAACAATCTGTACGAACAGCGCGATGATCAGAATGAAAACAACCGTGCGCAGATAGTCCAGACCGAACGGTGCGAGCAAAAGCTGATGAATCGGATGCGTGATGGCGGTTGCCATCAGCATAACGAAGGTTACAGCAGCACTCATACCGAGCGCAGAGCTCATCTTTTTCGATACGCCTAAAAACGGGCAAATACCCATGAATTTATTCAGAACGAAGTTCTCTACAAGAATCGCACTGAAAAGAATAACCATTAATTCTTTCACGATTTGCACGCTCCTTCCGTATCTTTATTGCCGCAAGCAGCAGCATTCGGACAATTTTTGCAGCTGAAGCTCTTCTTCGACATTTTGTAGTTCGAAAGAATATTTACGATTGCGATTACAACACCGAATACGAAGAAGCCGCCGGCCGGCATCGAGAAGAAGCTGATCGGCTCAAACCATTCGCCGATGGAGAAGCCGAAGATGCTGCCGCTGCCGAGAAGCTCGCGGATCGTACCGATGCAAAGAAGTGCAAAGGTAAAGCCAACGCCCATGCCAAGGCCATCGAGAGCGGATGCAACGACGTTGTTTTTGCTTGCAAACATCTCAGCACGGCCGAGGATGATGCAGTTAACGGTGATCAGCGAGAGAAATACGCCGAGCGCCGAGTGAAGATCCGGCAGGAAGCTCTGCAGCATAAAGCTGACGAACGTTACAAAGCCGGCGATGATCACGATGAAGGACGGAAGACGAACTTCTTTCGGAATCACGTTTTTGAGGAGCGAAATAACGATATTGGAGCAAATCAATACGAATGTGGTTGCAAGACCCATGCCAAGACCGTTGGAAGCAACGGTTGTAACAGCGAGCGTCGGGCAGGTACCAAGCAGCATGACCAGAACCGGGTTTTCTTTAATCAGACCCTTCGCGAATGTTTTCCAGTAATTCATTCTGCGAGTCCTCCCTTCACTTCGTTGTAATACTCGAACGAGCTGCTGATTGCATTAGCCATAGCTTTGGAAGTAAGGGTTGCGCCAGCAACAGCGTCGAGATCTTCACCGATGGTTACCGGACCGGTAACACCGATATAGTTTGCAAGGTATCCCGGCTCAAGAGCCATAGTACCAAGGTTCGGCGTTTCTTCCGAAGAAATCGGATAAATGCCTGCGATAGCACCGTTTGCGTCATAACCAACGAGCATCTTGATGCTGTCCGGTTTGCTGTAACCTTTTGCGGAGAAATGCAGTGCAAAACCGTTGCCGTTTTCGTCTGCATATACACCAAGGAGAGTAAGGTCTTTTACAGCAAGCTGCGATTCAAATTTAACTGCTTTCAGGCTTGCACCCGGAAGTGCAACTTCGCCATAAACATCGAGTTCTTCCTGCGGAATACCAGTAGATGCATTGCCAAGACCGGTCAGATTGTAGGTCAAAGCAAGCAGTGCACTGATAACAACCGAAATGATCGTCAGAACGAGAGTCGGTTTAATAATCGTCTTATACACTTACTTTGCACCTCCAATCGGTTTGGTAGCAGTAGCACGGTCGATCAGCGGCGTGATCAGGTTCATGAAGAGGATCGCGAACGATACACCTTCCGGATAAGAACCGAATACACGGATCAGCGTTGTAATAACACCGCAGCCGAGCGCGAAAATAACTTTGCCTTTGAGCGTTGCCGGAGTAGTTGCATAGTCGGTTGCCATAAAGATCGAACCGAGCATCAGACCGCCGGCAAAGATGTGGTTAACCGGGTTTTCGCCGAGTGCCCACGTAAATACGAATACCGTGCCGATGAATACAACCGGAACGAGCGGGTTGATTACACGGCGAACCGTGAGGTAAACACCGCCGATCAGGAGAGCCAGCGCACTGACTTCACCGATACAGCCGCCAACGTTGCCCAGGAACAGATCCAGGGTGTTTGCGTTTGCAAGATCGTTAAGCGGAGTAGCGGTTGCCATCGTATCAAGACCGTAGCGATATGCCAACGGAGAAGACCAGGTCGTCATGTACGAACTGAAGGAAACGAACAGGAAAATACGTGCTGCGATTGCCGGGTTTGCAAAGTTCTGACCGATACCGCCGAAAAGCTGTTTTACAACAACGATAGCGAAAACGGAACCGAGAATTGCTACCCAGATCGGAGTCAGCGGCGGAAGGTTGAATGCCAGCAAAATACCGGTTACAACCGCACTGAGATCCATAACCGTATTGCTGCGTTTCATGATCTTGCGGATAACGTACTCCGAAAGAACACAGGTTGCAACGCATACAGCAACGAGAATCAAAGCGTTCGGACCAAAGAAATAACCGCCGACAATAAGCGCCGGAAGCAGCGCAATAATAACATCAAGCATGATGTTCGTCGTCGTATTCTTACTGCGAATATGCGGCGACGGAGAAACAATCAATTTTTTCATTTCTTCTGCGCTCCTTTGCTCTGGTGTTCTTTAACCAGGACTTTAGCAAGCTGATTTTTCTGCGCAAGATGACGTTTTGCCGGGCAAATGAAAGTGCAGCAGCCACAGTTGATGCACAGGTCGACCGACAGATCAATCAGCGCTTCCGCATTGCGGGTATCGTATGCCTTTTCCAGTCTTGCCGGCATCAGCTTCATCGGGCAAGCACCGATGCACTTGCCGCAGCGGATACAAGCAGTCGGCTCCGGCAGATTTGCGGATTTCTCACCGAATGCAAGAACAGCGTTATTGTTTTTGATAACCGGAGTTTCAACATCTTCAACAGCACTGCCCATCATCGGACCGCCCATAAGAACTTTTCCGTAAGAATCTTCGGCAACTTCACAGTAGTTGAGCAGTTCTTTGATCGGCGTACCGATCGGAACCATAAGGTTTGCCGGTTTTGCTACTGCGTCACCGTCAACGGTCAGACGTTTTGCAATCAGCGGCATGCCGGTTTTCAGGTATTTACCGATATGTGCTGCGGAAGAAACGTTCATTACGATTACACCGCAATCAGCCGGAAGTTTGCCGCGCGGAACAACGATACCGGTGGTAGCATAGATAATCGATTTCTCAGCACCCTGCGGATAAACCGATTTGAGAGAAACGATTTTTACGTTCTCTTCCGGTTTGAAAGCCTGATCCAAAGTCGTCATCGCAGCCGGTTTGTTATCCTCAATACCGATGTAAACCTCTTTCAGATCGAGATATTTAACAACGGCACGGATACCTTCAACGATCGCCTCGGTGTCTTCAAGACAGGTACGGTAATCGGCAGTAATATACGGTTCACACTCCGCTGCATTGATTACGAGTTTATCAACTTTATCAATGTCTTTGTAGCCGAGTTTGATATGTGCCGGGAAACCTGCACCGCCGAGACCAACAAGACCGCTTTCTTTAACAGCAGCAAGGAAAGATTCCTTATCTGTTACCTGCGGTGCACATACAGCCGGATCAACTTTCTGCTCACCATCGGTGTCAATGACGATAGCTTTACAGCTCATACCGAGGATGTTGCGATAGTCCGTGATTTCTTTTACTGTACCCGAGCAGCTCGCGTGAATCGGCACGGAGAAAGCTGCCGGTGCCTCACCGATTTTCTGACCAACGAGAACAATATCACCCTTCTTGACAAGCGGTTCACACGGAACACCCATGTGCTCCAACATCGGGATTACCACCTGTTTCGGTACCGGAAATGCTTTGGTTTCCATGTTTTCCGTGTTCTTGTGATGCTGAACATGGACACCCGGAAGCCTACGTTTTGCTTTTACGATAGCCATTTTTACCTCCCTGATTATGCGTTGTTACGCACGATTTTTGAATGAAAGACGCTGCATAACCGGCATCATTACTTTAAGCAATGTTCCTGTCACTACGCCCATCAATATACCGGATACTGCAAGAATCGGCGCATAACCGAATGCTGCAGTACTCGAAAGCAAAATTGCTGATACGCACAGCTGTGCCATGTTGTGTGCTACAGCCGCCCATATACTTATCATTATAAACGAAATGTTCTGTTTTTTCAATAACATCAAAAGAATCATCACGCAGACGGAAAGAATTCCTCCTGCGAAACTCATACAAAATGCGGTCACACCACGTGTTAAAAAGACGAAAAGCGATTTCATCGTTAAAAGTGTGATCGCACTTCCCTTTCCCAGATAAAAAAGCGTGTACATAACCGCAACATTAGAAAGGCCGAGCTTAATTCCCGGCGGCAATGTCGGTATCGGAGGAATCATACCTTCCAAAACCATTAAAACAACAGTTAACGCGAACATAAGCGCAAGCTGTGTCATTTTTTGAATTCGTTTGGACTGCATCGTTCTCCTCCTTTCATACTTTCATGCTTTCAATTTACAACTGCGTCAAACTGTGCTTCGCCTTCTATCTGCACGATGATGCGGTTAGGCAGGCAGATGATACTTTCTCCGGCGTTTCCGATAAAACCGGTTCTTGCGCAAAGCTTATCCGGACAATCGACAGAGGTAATGGCAATCTTTTTATCTTTTATGGTGAAAACAACATCGGGAAGTTCTTCCAGACGGAATTCACCGTCATCAGCAGCCTCCAGGCTCACCGTAGCAGTAGCCACACCGTCAACGGAGATAACAGCTTTACCTCCGGCTTTCGAAAACAAATCGGGTACAAACATCAGAAGGATCAACGCAATCAGCACACCACCGATAATTAACCAGTCGCTTTTTTTAGCAAGCGCGCGTTTTTGCTGATTCATCCGATAACCTCCGTATATTCATTGGCTGTGATTGTAAAACGGTCGCGGATCGACGGAGAGATATACACGTTTTGTTCCTTATCGATTACAATAACAGAAAAATTCTCGCGGTCGATATACGAAGGAATTGCCTCTTTTCCGGCAAGATACAATGTTGTAGACAAATAATCCGCCAACGCACCGTCTTCACTGATTACCGTTACAGAAAGCAGATCGCTTTGCGACGGCATACCGGTGGAAAGGTCCAGAATGTGATGATAAACAACACCGTTCTGTTCAAAATAGCGTTCATACGCACCGCTTGTTGCGATTACTTCGTCGTGCGTTTCA
>JBGUUS010000179.1:0-15092 GCA_045133675.1 Oscillospiraceae bacterium
ATAAAGACAGTGAAGATCATCTGAGCCGTTTTTACACGTTTAAGCTCGATACGGTTGACGGCGGATATCGCGAGATCGTCGAATACAAATGGCCGTAATCGAAGAGGAAACGGGATTGTGTCCTGCGTTTTGTCCTGCTTTTTGGTGTTATGTAAAATGTAACCGGTTCATATTGAAAAACGGACATAGCGAGTGTTTCCTTATCTATAACGGTACATAATCAAAAAAGGAACGGAGTGGTCCGTTCCTTTTTTGCGTAAGTTGTGTTATAATGTGGTAAAAGAAAGGATGGTGTGTATGCTGCATCATAAAGGCGCGGTCACATTACATACGGAGCGACTGACGCTGCGAAAATTTGTTCTGCGCGACGATTATGCGATGTATGAAAACTGGGCGAGCGATCCGGCGGTTGCACAGTTTATGTGCGGAAAAGCACACAGCAGTATCGCCATCACACGGCAGGTGCTGGAGAGCTGGTGCTGCCATAACCGGAAAAAATCGTATCACTGGGCGCTCGTTCCGAAAGGAAAACGCGAGCCGATCGGTTCGATCAGCTTCGTTGATTTCAATGAGCTGACCGGCGAGGCGGAAGTAGGATATACTTTGTCGCAGAGATACTGGGGTAAAGGACTTGCCGCGGAAGCGCTTGCGGCAATACTGGAATACGGAACGAAAACGATTGGTTTCACCTCGTATTACGCACAGCTTTTTGAAGCGAATGTACAGTCGGCACGTGTGCTCGAAAAATGCGGTTTTACTTTCGCAGAGCGCATCGAAAACGGCGCAAAGCGAAACACGGGTGAGCCGGACACGGTTTTGATCTATCGCAGACAGGCATAAAAAATCCTCACGGAGATTGCTCTTCGTGAGGATTTTCTCATTATGCGTTATCGTGGTTGCGGATTGCCGCACGGCGGATTTTGCCGCTGATCGTTTTCGGAAGTTCCGGAACAAATTCGATGATACGCGGATATTTATACGGAGCAGTGGTCTTTTTGACGTAGTTCTGCAGCTCTTTTTTGAGCTCATCGGACGGCTGGTACTGGCTCGTGAGAACGATGGTTGCTTTTACAACCTGACCGCGTACCGGATCCGGTGCACCAGTTACGGCAACTTCGAGAACCGCCGGATGCTCCATCAGAACACTTTCAACCTCAAACGGGCCGATGCGGTAGCCGGAGGCTTTGATGACGTCATCGGTACGGCCAACGTACCAGAAGTAACCGTCCTCATCGCAATATGCGGTGTCACCGGTGTGGTAAACACCGTTTTCCCAGGCAGCAGCGGTGCGGGCTTCGTCAAGATAATAACCTTTGAAAACGCCGGTCGGTTTGCCGTCAGCCGGCGGACGAACGACGATCTCACCGACAGTACCGGTTGGAACGGAGTTTGCATCTTCGTCAACGATATCGATGTTGTAAAGCGGCATCGGTTTGCCCATGGCGCCCGGTTTCGGCGTGGTGCCGCGCAGGTTACCGATCATAAGAGCGGATTCCGTCTGACCGAAGCCTTCCATAATGCTTAAGCCGGTAACTTCTTTAAAGCGGTTAAATACCTCGTCATTAAGCGCTTCGCCTGCGGTAGTGACGTATTTAAGAGAAGAGAGGCTCTCAGCATCCATACCTTCTTTGATCAAAAAGCGGAAGATTGTCGGCGGTGCACAGAAGGTGGTGAGCTTATATTTTTTGATCATCGCCAGCAGATCGTGCGGAACAAACTTGTCAAAGTCGTAGACAAAAAGACCGGCAGCTATAAACCACTGACCGAAGATTTTACCCCAGGCAGCTTTTGCCCAGCCGGTTTCTGCAACAGTGAGATGCAGACCGTCCGGATCAACACAATGCCAGTTATGCGCCGTGGTGATATGATAAACAGCGTAATAATGCGAGTGTACAACCATCTTCGGGTTTCCGGTTGTGCCGGAAGTGAAGTAGAGAAGCATATCATCGTTTACGTTCGTTTCCTGGCGTTCCCAAACAGAGGAAGAACCGGCGAATAAAGTATCGAACGAGTCCCAGCCTGCGCGTTCGCCGCGTGCGAGGATTTTAACCGGCAGTTTATAGCCGAGTTTTTCTTCAGCTTCGTCTACGTATTCGCTGATATCGCAAGTTGCGGTGCAGACGATACCTTTGATTTCGGCAGCCTGTACACGGTAGACAACGTCTTTGGTTGTGAGCAGGTTGGTTGCCGGAATCGTAACAGCGCCGATTTTCTGCAGTGCAAGGATTGTGAACCAGAATTCGTAGTGACGCTTCAAAATCAGCATAACTTTATCGCCGCGGCGGATACCTTTGTTATAAAGCATATTTGCAACGCGGTTGGATGCTTCAGCCATGTCGCTGAAGGTGAAAGTGCGCTCTGTGCCGTAAATATCGGTCCAGACCATAGCGCGACGATTCGGTTCCAACTTGGCGATCTCGTCGATTACGTCATAAGCAAAGTTGAAATTATCCGGGCAATGTATATCAAAACGGTTTAAGATACCGTTTTTATCATAACCTTCTGTAACATATCTTTGATACAGTGTAGTAGCGGTTTCCATGTAACACTCCGTTCCGCTGCCGACCGCGGCAGCAAGGGCTTTTGCGTAAAAAATATACTTCAATATTATACTTCATTTTGGAAACAAGGTCAAGGTATTTATGCGATTCCTGCGAGGTTTGACGAAAAAAGCGTCTCAAAATCCGAGGATTCTGAGACGCTTATGTTTGTTCTTCTTTGGTTTCTTCATCCTGCGGTAAAAGAGAACCGAAAGATACGGCCTCGTGTCCGTATTTTCCGCGGACAGTATCGAGTGCATTGCCGATACGTTCCAGTTTTTCGTGGCGTTCGGAGTCGAAAACGGCGAGAAAGCTCATCTGTTCACCGACATCCTGTGTGGTGAGATTCGTGCCGGTAACGGTGAGCATACGAACGGGTGCGCGCAGATCCCAGCTTTCGCGCAGGATCGTACAAGCCATTTCGCAGAGCGCTTTCGGCGAAGAGGTGGGACGGGGCATCGGACGCTGGCGTTGGATCACTTTGAAGTCCGGTGTTTTGATCTGCAGCTGCAGCGTCTGGCATTTGACACCGTGGCGGCGCATCCGGGCGCTGACCTCGTCGCAAAGAGAGAGGAGTGCCGGTTTGAGTTCTTCCATACCGACGAGATTATGCGCAAACGTCATGCCGTTGCCAACCGATTTCGGCATTGCGGAACGAATATCCTCATATCGCGCAACCGGACTGTTCTCCAATCCGTTTGCATAGCGCCACAGCGTTTCTCCTGCTTTGCCGAGGCGGCGCGTGAGAAAATCGCGGTCGAGCGCAGCGAGATCGCCGATTGTGCGTACAGCAAGTGTTTCCAAAACGGATGCGGTTGATTTACCAACGAACAGCAGATCGGTGACAGGGAGTGGATAGAGCTTTTCTTTCCAGTTCTCGCGGTTTAAAACGGTAACTGCATCCGGCTTTTTATAATCACTGCCGAGCTTGGCAAAAATCTTGTTGAACGAAACACCGACGGAGATCGTGAGCCCGAATTTTTCCTTCACTTCTTTTCGCAGACGTTCGGCAATCTCTTCGCCGCTGCCAAACAGAAGGCGGCTACCGGTAACGTCAAGCCAGCTTTCGTCAATGCCGAACGGTTCAACACGATCTGTGTACTGTTGATACAGCTCATTGATTTTTTCGGAATAGATGTGATATTCATCGTGACGCGGTGCAACGAGAAGAAGGTTTGGGCATTTTTGCTGTGCCTGCCAGATCGTTTCGGCAGTTTTGACACCGCACGCTTTGGCGAGTTCGTTTTTGGCGAGGATGATACCATGCCGGCTTTTCGGATCGCCGCACACCGCCATCGGAACATTGCGGTATTCCGGGTGATGCACGCACTCAACCGAGGCATAAAAATTGTTGCAGTCGCAGTGCAGAATCACACGGTCCATACCTTTTTCCTCCGTTTTTACATACTTTATATCAGTATAACATAAGGAGCTGCGAGCGTCAAGAACGAATGTTCTTGAAATTAGTTAAAAAACTTTACTTTAACCCTTGACAAAATAACGAAATGAATGGTATCATAAATTTGTAAAAAAGGACCATATTGCGGCGCTTGGCTGCGGTATGGAATATACAATACAGAAGGGACGATATTATGATTTACGGACCGCATCCTGCAATGAACAAACAGCTGCTCGAAGACCTGTTTGCCAGCGATTTTGTCAAAAAACCGATGCCGCTGCACGAAGAGCGTTCGCGTGAGGTTCGCTGTGCACAGAAACCGATTCTGGAGAGCCGACTGCTCGACAGCATGGAGTCGCTTGATAACTGGACGACAGTAACGGAGTATGCACACATTGAAATCAGCAAAGACCGCTGCATCGACGGCGAGGCTTCGCTGAAAATGACCGCACCGTGCAAGCTGGACGAATGGCCGAGAAACAAAGGCCGCATCTACACCGTACCGAAAGCAATGCGCGTATTTGATCGCGAAAACTGGGAGGACTATAACCAGATTTCCGTTTGGATTTATCCGGATATGCCGGGTTACCGCAATGTATGCTTCCGTGTACAGTTGCATAACGACGGTGAGCACAAAGTTCCGGACGCATTCGACCGTGACGGCGGCCATAACGTCAACCTGAAAAACCACGAGTGGAACCACGTGACGGTTGAGATTCCGTACGTTTACCGCGACGAAGTTATCGGCGTCAGCTTTGACTACGACATGGTCGGCAACGAACCGTGTGCAAACGGTGTAGCTTGCTGGTATATCGACAAACTCGAACTGCAGAAGGTTGAAGCAGACGTATACGAAGGCTGGGATATCGGCAAAAACCGTATCGCATTCTCGCACAGCGGCTATCAGCCGGGTACCGAGAAAACGGCGATTGCTTCCACGCTTACCGCAACCGAGTTCTCGATCATCGATGACGAGACCAAAGAAGTTGTTCTGACCAAACCGATCGACATCGTAAAAACGATGACCGGCGAGTTCCAGGTTATGAACTTCACCGAACTGACCAAAGAGGGTACTTATTATATCAAAGCCGGCGAGATCGAAACCCGTACGTTCGCAATCAATGAACGTGTATGGATGGGCACGATCTGGAAGACGATCAACTTCTTCTTCTGCCAGCGCTGCGGCTATCGCGTTCCGGGCAAACACGAAGCTTGCCATACCGATCAGCTCACCATTCATAACGGCAAGACCATCGTAAACAACGGCGGCTGGCATGACGCAGCAGATACCAACCAGCAGCAGCCGCTGACCTGTGAGATCACCTATGCGATGTTTGATCTGGCAATGAGCCTGAAAGATGATGATACGCTGCTGTATAAACGCGTTCTCGAAGAAGCGCTTTGGGGTCTTACTTATCTGATCAAAGGCCGCTTTGGCGATGGCTACCGCATTGGCCCGGCAAGTTCTGCTGTCTGGACCGACGGCATCCGCGGCACAAAAGACGACCTCGACTTCCCGGCAACGAACGGTGCGTTCGAAAACCTGCTCTCCGCAGCTGCTGAATCCATCGGCTACCGCGCACTTCTGGAAGAAGACGAAGTTTATGCAAAATACTCGCTGCAGTGTGCAGAAGAGGATTTCCGTTTTGCAATGGAAGTTATCGAAGACGGCAGCTACGATATCACGAAAGAAAAAGGTCATACCCGCATGACTTCGAAGTGCCTGCTGTACAGCTGCGTTGCACAGACGGCTCTCGAACTCTATAAGAACACCGGTAAAGCGGAATATGCGGATTACGCTGTCAAGATGGGCGAATACATCGTTGACTGCCAGCAGCGTGAATACGATGAGACCTTCACCGAGCCGTTCATCGGTTTCTACTACCGCGAAGCTGATCACAAGAACATCATTCACTATAACCACAGAAGCCACGAGGAGAAATACACGGTTGCTCTTATCGAACTGTGTAAACAGCTCCCGGATCATCCGGACTGGATGAAATGGTATTCTGCAATCATGTTCCACGCAGACTACGTAAAACGTGCAATGCGTTACGTTGAACCGTACGGCATGCTCCCGAGCGGCATTTACAAATCGAACGAGATCGACGATATCGGTACGTTCGGTCTGATGCATCCGATCTCCACGCCGTTCTCTGCAAAGAGCTATGAAGAGCAGGTTGCTGAGACCTTCAAGAACTATCAGGAGCAGCTCGACAACGGTGTTAAAGTCGGTCCGCAGCACTATATGCGCCGCTTCCCGGTATGGTACTCCTTCCGCGGCAACTTCTCCGTTCAGCTCTCGCTGGGTAAAGCTGTTTCCGCTTCTTCGATCTATCTGAACGATAAAGAACTGTACGACATCGCACAGCGCCAGTTCGAGTGGATCATCGGCAAAAACCCGTTCGCTGAGTCGATTATGTACGGCGAAGGCTATGATTACTGCCAGCAGTATGCGGTTCTCCCGGGCGAAACCTGCGGCGAACTTCCGGTTGGTATGGAATCCAACGAGCAGAATGACTCGCCGTTCTGGCCGCAGGTCAACAACTGCACCTACAAAGAGGTATGGGTTGCTGCTCCGGCTAAATGGCTGTGGATGATGGCTGACGCTTATCTCCCGGGTAAAGTTACGGGTGAATTTGATGCAGCTGTTACCTTCACGAACAAAGCTACCGGCGCTGTTATTACTGCAGAACCGGTTGACGGAAAGATTGCTGTTGAACTTTCCGCAGGTGCATATACCGTGGCTTGTGGCGAGCAGAGCCGTGATCTTACGGTTGTTGCAGGTGCAAACTACGCTCTGAAAGCACCGCTGATGAGCATTGCAGTCCGCAAAGAGGTTGAAGGCGATACCGTTAAACTGATCGTTTCCGGCCCCAATGCAGAAGGTGCTGCACTGAAACTGCGTACATGGAACCTTGCCGGCGAAGCTGAAGCTGTTATCGAAAACGGCGAAGCAGTATTCACCTGCAAGATCGAAAATATCAAAGCGCCGTGGGCAGCGGTTATTGTACCGAACGGCGACCTCGACGAAAAAGTCGACATCATGGGATAATTTACAATCTTTTTTCACGTAATCTCCAAGCAAAAACGGGTGCTTCAAAAGAAGCACCCGTTTTTGTTCTTGACGAATCCGCTTTACTGCGGTAAAATGAGAAAAACAAACTTTTGAGGTGGCGCGTATGCTGTTTATCAATCAAAATGACTATCCGCACATTGACTATAATCATAATCTCGATAACGGCGGCATGCCGGAAGGACGGCGCAGCATTGCGACATCCGGATGCGGACTCTGTTCGCTTTGTATGGTAGTAGATCACCTGACGGTGCACAGCCTTTCCGTTGAAGAATGTAAACAGCTTTCGTATGATAACGGAGCGAACCGCCAGATCGGAACAAATCTCAAAATCCTTGCGCCGATCGTTGCAGAGAAGTTCGGCCTTTCCTGCACAATGACAAGTGATGCGGAAGAGCTCAAAGCGCATTTGAGAAGCGGCGGCGAGGCGATCGCCAACGTCGGCGGCGACAGAGACGGGTATACCGGTCTGTTTGCGCATGTCGGTCATTATATCGTTGTGGTTTCCGCTGACGGTGATGAGCTCTGCATCCTTGACCCGGCGTATCATGCGGGCCGATACGAAGAAGAGGGCAGAAAAGGCAAGGTGCGTGTAAACGAGCCGTTTGCGTACTGCTCGTCCGAGGCACTCGCAAAAGATGCGGAAAACCGCACGCCGAGCTACTATTTGTTTAAGAGAAAATGATCCCATAAAAAATGCCGGATGTTTATGCATCCGGCATTTTGCTGTTTATCGGATTTTTCTTGCTTCGCAGTAGAAGCGCTTGTCGCAGGCTTCACCCATCGAGAAGGTTTTCCTCGGGAGTGCGCCGTCGAGAATAACGGTTTTAAAGAGATCGTTTTTCTCCATCGGTTCCAGGATGAAGCCGAGTGCATCGTTCTGTTTCGAGAGGGTGCGAACGACGTCTTCACCGTGGATATAATCGACTTCGCCGCTGTTTTCAGCAAGATAAGCGTCGATGAAATCCTGCAGACTTCCGACCGCGAGATTGCGGCTCGGGTTTGTGATATAAACCGTCTCGGTCGAATCACCCTTAATGATATCGATGCGCTGTGCACCCTCGGAAACTTCATCAGCGAGAATGAAACGGGAAGCAAATGCCGTTTTGACATGTTCCGGATCAATGCCGAACATAACACGGTGGATTGCTTCAAATTCGAGCGATTCATCGTGCAGATTACCGAGTTCTACCAGTGCATAACGTGCCGGATGGTTTCTTGCGGCCTCTTCGCCGATTTCTTCTTTCAGTTCGCGATAGCACTGTTTTGCGGTGGCAAGCGAGTGGTTGCCGTCGCCGACAGCATATTGCAAAACTTCGCGGTCAGCAACACCGTAGCGTGCTTCAAAGGCATCTTTTTCACCCAGCGCGTTCAGAGCGTCCATAACGGCACAAACGGATCCGTCATCGAGCTTCCAGCCTTTAAGATGGCCGCTGTTTTGCATCATATCAAAGTCATAGACCGGTGTGAGGGTGTTTGCCTTTGCGGTTAACGGCTCGATGACGGTGCGGTCACGGTCGTCGATCAGGAGCAGAACGTGCGGCAATTCGAGCGGTGCGTTTTTGCGGATCTTGACGCGCGGCGGAATACGCTCCAAAACGGTACCTTCGGTTGCACGGATACGGCTCTGTGAGCCTTTTGCGTAATCGTACGCTTCGAGATCGAGCATACCGATCAGACCGTGGCGAACAGCGCCGTTTCTGAGCGTACGCTCGACATAGAGAAAACTGTTTTCAAGAGCAGAGAACAGATCGGCATCGAGATATTTCTGCATCGAATCATTGATAGAAGCAATGCGTCCGTCAAAATCGGCGGTTTTAAAATCAGCTTCCGGGAACACAAGGTTTAATGCGCTCGGTTCTTCGCCGACAAATGCGCGGACTTCGTTCCAGTATTCCGGTTCGGAGGTGTACTGGTCGCAGGCAACGACACAGAATTTTGTCATATCGGTTTTGGCCAAAAGAATATCGGCCGGTTTAAAAATCGGGGTGTTCATTGTAAAACTCCATTCTGAAGGGATTTATTCCAGGAAGCCATCGACAGTGATTTCGGTGGCTACATCGTTGGTAAACGTAATGAATACGGCGGCCGTATCGCCGTATTCTCCCGGCCATCCGTAGATATAATAGGTATCGCCGTGGACATCCGTGCCGGTTTCGATCGGTTCGCCGTCGCCGCCGATGATCGAGCTGATGTGTGCGTATGTCATGCCGAGTTTAAGATGATCGTATTCTTCGGCACTGACACCGCCGCGGTAGATCTCCGCTGAATAGAACGAATCGTTGAAATTTATGCCGTTAAAACTGCTGAGCATGATATGAACCATTATAGCGGTGAGCATAATAACAACGGAGAGGCAGGCCAGAATGCTGAGAACGACCAAGCCGGTGTGCTTACTCTTTTTTATTGTAGTGTAAACCGAAAAATCCGGAGGAAGTTCATCATCCAGCAGAAGGTCTTCTTCTGCGTCGGCAGGATCGGCGGAATATACCTCTGCGGATGGAGCGGAAGGGTCGGAACGCAGAGGCGAGCCGCAGTTGCTGCAAAATGAACCGCAGGCCGGTGCGCCGCATACGGTGCAATATATAATTCTCGGTGCAGACACAACCGGCTGCTGCATCGAATGTGTGTGATCCATATCGGCAAACTCCTTTCAAATAAAGGTGTAGAACAGGAAAATCTGATCAAAATAAAGATGTAACTTATATTATACTGCAAAGTGCAATATTTGTCATCAAAAATTGGCAAAAGAAATCGCACGTCAGCGAGAAAAATCGCCTTGTCTTTTGTCGAAAAAAGTGATATGATATGCAGGTAGGTTTTTTTATGTGATTTGTTTTCTAGGAATATTGTTTGCGGCAGAGGAGGATGCGAACATGGCGAAGATCGGATTTGATAACGCACTGTATGTGAAAAAACAGGCGGAAAACATCAAAAAACGCATTGAACGTTTTGATAATAAACTGTATCTGGAATTTGGCGGCAAGCTGTTTGACGACTATCATGCTTCGCGCGTGCTTCCGGGATTTGATCCGAGCGTAAAAGTAAAACTTCTTGCGGAGTTCAAAGATGACGCAGAGATCATTTTCTGCATTAACGCGGGTGATATCGAGAAAAAGAGAATGCGTGCGGATTTCGGCATCACATACGATATGGAACTCCTGCGCGTTATTGATAATCTGCGCAATATGGGCCTTTTGGTCAGCAGTGTCGTTATCACGAGATATACCGATCAGCCGGCAGCGGATGTGTTCCGTCAGCAGCTTGAATCGCGCGGTCTGCGTGTATACCTGCACCGTCCGACTCCGGGCTATCCGACCAACGTCGACCTGATCGTAAGCGAACAGGGCTTCGGCGCAAACCCGTGCATTGAGACAACCCGTCCGCTCGTTATTGTAACGGCACCGGGTGCATCCAGCGGCAAGCTTGCAACCTGCCTTTCCCAGCTTTATCACGAGCATAAACGCGGTGTCAACGCCGGTTATGCAAAATTCGAGACGTTCCCGGTATGGAGCATTCCGCTCAAACATCCGGTTAACCTCGCATATGAGGCGGCAACCGCCGATTTGAATGACGTCAATATGATCGATCCGTTCCATATGGAAGCATACGGTGAACTCGCGATCAACTATAACCGCGATATCGAGGTTTTCCCGATCATCCGCGAAACACTTGAACGTATCAGCGGCAGAAACGATATTTACCGTTCTCCGACCGATATGGGTGTCAATATGATCGGCTCGGCGATCTCGGATGAAGAGGTTGTAAAGGAAGCATCCAAACAGGAGATCATCCGCCGCTATTATAAAGCGTGCTGTGATGCCCGCCGCGGTACAGCTGATGAAGCAACCGCCGGCCGTATTGAACTGATTATGAAACAGCTCGGCATTTCGGATGCGGACCGTCCGGTTATTGCCGCAGCAAAAGAGAGAAGTGACCGCATCGGTATGCCGGTTATGGCTATCGAACTTGAAGACGGCCGCATTATCACCGGCAGACAGTCGAATGAGATGTCGGCAGCGGCTGCCGCAACGCTGAATGCGATCAAAGCGCTTGCAAAACTTCCGGACGAACTGCATCTGATTTCGCCGAACGTTATGGAACCGATTATGAGCCTGAAAGGCGGAACGCTGCAGTTGAGCAACACGATGATGACACTGCATGAAGTCCTTATGGCTCTTGCGGTCAGTGCGGCTTCCAATGAGGTTGTTGCGTTTGCGATGTCGAAGCTCAAACAGCTCAAAGGCTGTGAGGCGCATTGCACGCATATGGTTGGACAGGAAGATGAGACCGCAATGCTGCGTCTGCGTATGAACCTGACCTGCGGCGCGCATTTCCCGACAAAGGACCTTTTCTACCGTTAAAAGCTAAATACAGGTCCGCATACGGCGGACCTGTTCTTTTTTTCGTCATACTTTCCGCTTGAAGTGTTTACAGAAAGGCGGTATGATGATATCATATACTATATATACTTTTCAGAAAGAGGGGGACATCACGTGCAGCAGAACGGAAAAAGAATCATCGCTTTGATTTTGGCCGGTATCATCCTGCTGGGCTCCGTTATGGGTGCTGTGATGATGTTGTTATAATATGGGAGAAACCGTAATCCGCCGCGGCACAGCTGCCGATGCAAAGGCGATTTTTGATATGATCTATGGGCTTGCTGTCTATGAAAAGATGGAAGATCAGGTGACAGGTTCGGTCGAATCGCTTGCAAGCGATATCGAAAACGGATATGCCCATACGTTTGTGCTGGATGTTGACGGAAAAACCGTCGGCTTCGCACTGTACTTTTTTAATTATTCGACCTTCAAGACGAAGCGCGGTATTCATCTTGAAGATCTTTATGTATTGCCGGAATACCGCGGACGCGGTTTCGGCAAACAGCTTTTTCTCCGCATGAAAGAGGAAGCTGCCGCACTGGGATGCGGTCGATTGGAGTGGTGCTGCCTGTATTGGAATGCTCCGTCGATTGCTTTTTACGAGCATATGGAAGCATCCTGTGTTGATGAATGGAGGATCTGGCGCTTTGACGAGACGGATTTTGCGCCCGATCCGAAGAAAGGGGTATAATGTATGGAACAGGAGAAAACCGGCCGCGGAGTCGTAGCGATGCCGACGCTTGCACTGCGCGGACTCGTTGCTTTTCCGGAAGTTACGATGCATTTTGACGTAAAACGTGCAAAATCCATCCTCGCGATCAAAGCGGCAATGGATTTAAAACGCGAGATTTTCCTTGTAACACAGGAAAACATCGAGATTGAAGAGCCGCAGGAAAAGGATCTGTATCAGATCGGAACGGTCTGCACAATCAAGCAGGTTTTGAAAGCGGATGATAACGCCGTACGCGTTTTGGTGGAAGGCAAATACCGCGCAAAACTCGTTCACGTATTGAGCGATTCGCCGTTTATTCTTGCGGATATCCGCCGTATGCCGCGCAATTCACGCAAAGTACACAGTGTGGAAGAAACTGAAGGTTTAATGCGCCTTGTTAAAACACTGTTTCAGAACTATTGTGCGTCGCTTCCGAACGTCTCGCACGAGATCGTGACGCGCGCTCTGTCGCGCGGTACGCCGGAGAGCCTTTTTACAGCGATCGTCCCGAACCTGATGTGTGCGTATGAGGATAAACAGGCGCTCTTAAACCGTACCGGCGCTTATGAAGCGCTTGAGGAACTGGCGGAAGTTCTCGATCACGAGTGCACGCTGCTTGAAATCGAACACGGTATTTTTGCGCGTGTCAAAGAGAAAATGGATAAAAATCAGCGTGATTACTTCCTGCGTGAACAGATGCGCGTTATTCAGGAAGAACTCGGTGAAGGTGCCGATGCGGGAATGGACGAAGTGGATGAAATGGCGGAGAAGGTCCGTGCCATCCAGAACATTTCTGAGGAATCCCGTGAAAAGCTGCTGAAGGAATGTGAAAAACTCTCGCGTCTGCCGATGCAGTCGCAGGAGGCAAACGTGATCCAGTCCTATCTGGAGGTCTGCCTTGATTTGCCGTGGGATACTTTCACGAAAGATACGCTGGATGTGAAAAAGGCGGCGGCACAGCTCGACCGCGACCACTATGGTATGCGAAAGGTGAAAGAACGCATTCTCGAATTGCTGAGCGTGCGTAAGCTTGCACCGGAAGTAAAAGGTCAGATCATCTGTCTGGTCGGTCCTCCGGGTGTCGGCAAAACTTCGATTGCGGCAAGTGTTGCAAAGACGCTTAACCGCCGTTATGTCCGCGTTTCGCTCGGCGGTGTCACCGATGAGAGTGAGATCCGCGGTCACAGAAAAACGTATCTCGGTTCGATGCCGGGCCGTATTATCAATGCGTTCCGCCAGGCAAAAACGAACAATCC
The DNA here is from genome assembly GCA_045133675.1 of Oscillospiraceae bacterium. GTDB lineage: Bacteria > Bacillota > Clostridia > Oscillospirales > Ruminococcaceae > Paludihabitans. The sequence goes on from JBGUUS010000179.1 coordinate 13,366, forward strand.
GCTCATTCTGCTGGATGAGATCGATAAGCTCGGCAATGATCACCGCGGTGATCCGGCATCGGCTATGCTCGAAACGCTCGATCCGGAACAGAACGTGGCATTCGTTGACCGCTATGTGGAAGTTCCGTTCGATCTGAGCCGTGCACTGTTTATCACAACGGCAAATAATGCACAGAGCATTCCGGGACCGCTTTACGACCGTATGGAGATCATCGAACTGCCGAGCTATACCCGCGAAGAGAAATTCCAGATCGCAAAACGCCATCTCGTGAAAAAACAGATGGAGAAAAACGGCCTGACCGGCCGTATGCTTTCGATCCGCGACGATGCACTCTATGAGCTTATTGACGGATACACGAAAGAAGCCGGTGTTCGTACACTTGAGCGTACGATCGGTTCGGTATGCCGCAAAGCGGCAAAACAGATCGTTTCGGGCAAAGCAAAACGCGTAACCGTAACGCAGGGCAATCTGGAAGAACTTCTCGGCCCGGCAAAATTCCGCCGTCCGGAACCGGAGTGCAACGATCAGGTCGGTATCGTAAACGGTCTCGCCTGGACGAGTGTTGGCGGTGAGATGCTGGAAATCGAGTGTGCCGTTATGACCGGTACGGGTAAACTCAAGCTGACCGGCAGCCTTGGCGACGTTATGAAAGAATCGGCCGATATCGCAGTAAGCTATGTCCGCACAATCGCGGAGAAATATAACATTGATCCGGAATTCCACAAGACGAAGGATCTGCACATTCACGCGCCGGAAGGTGCCGTTCCGAAAGACGGTCCGTCTGCCGGCGTTACGATGGTAACGGCGGTTGTCTCTGCGCTTTCGGGTATTCCGGTACGCGGCGATGTTGCCATGACGGGTGAGATCTCGCTGCGCGGCCGTGTCATGCCGATCGGCGGCCTCCGCGAAAAATCGATGGCGGCATATCGCGAAAACAAGAAGATCGTCATCATTCCGAAAGAGAATGAACCGGATCTTTATGAAGTTGATCCGGTTGTAAAAGAAGCGGTTACCTTTATTCCGGTTGAGCGCGTCGAAGAAGTTCTTGCGGTTGCTCTGGCAAAACAGGAAACCGAAAAAGAGGTTCTGGATGCATGGTGCGAACCGAAGAACACGACTTCCGTTGAAACGGTACGTATCTGAGTGAGGGCATTATGAATTATAACAAAGCCACATTTTTATGTTCGTACGGCATTTCCACGCAGCTTCCGGAATCGGACCGTATGGAAATTGCCTTTGCAGGACGTTCCAACGTCGGCAAATCGACGACGATCAATAAGATTTTTAACCGTAAGAACTTAGCACGTGTCAGTGCTGTTCCGGGAAAAACCGCAACGATCAACTTCTACCGCTGTGAGAATCTCGATTTTGTCGATCTTCCGGGATACGGTTATGCAAAGGTTGCAAAAACGGAGAAGCATCGCTGGTCGGAACTGATCGAAGGCTATTTTGCGCAGGACCGCAATCTTCAGCTTGTCATTCAGCTGATCGATATGCGTCATCCGGCAACGGATCTTGACGTTCAGATGGTCGATTTTTTGATCGAAAAGGAACTTCCGTTTATCGTTGCGCTGACAAAATACGATAAACTGAATAAAAAGGAGCGCGCTGAACGCCTTGCAAAGATCCGCGAGGAGCTGCCCTGCGGCGATCAGCTTACGATCCTGCCGATTTCCGGTGAAACCGGCGAAGGCGTCGGCGCTGTCCGCGAAATCGTAGAATCCAT
>JBGUUS010000180.1:0-14691 GCA_045133675.1 Oscillospiraceae bacterium
GATCTTTTGTAAAACGGAATTTCTGCACCGGGCAGGAAACACTTCCGCAAAGATGCAGACCGGCTTTATCCATCAGACGGCTTCCAAAATCAATGCGTTCTCTTGAATCGTGGTTGCCGGCAATTGCGAAAATTTCGATTTTGCAGGTGTTGAGCAGGTAGGAAAAAAGCTGGTCGAGCAGTGCTACCGCTTCGGCAGAAGGTACGGAGCGGTCGTACAGGTCGCCGGCAATAATCAAAGCATCCGCCTTTAATTCGCACAAGCGGTCTGCAAAAGCGAACAGACACGCACGCTGATCCTCCAAAAGAGAATAATCGCTCAACAGCTTTCCAATATGCCAGTCCGAGGTGTGTATAATACGCATAGCCGATATCCTTCCGTAGTGTACTTACTTATTATATATTATATCTTATGAAGCGGAATAAGGCAAATGGAAAGAAGGACAGGAGCAGTGCATAAAGATAAATACGAAAAACCGGAGAGCATATCGCTCTCCGGTTCTCCGCCATTGCCAAAAGGCTATGGAATCAGCAGCAGGGATTCTGGCAGCAGCCGTTGTTGTAAGCGGTGCCGCAGTTGTTGCCGCAACCGTTGTTGCAGAAAATAAGGAGCAGAATGATGATAATGATCCAGCTGCAGTTGCTGCCGCCGAAAACGCCGCAATTGTTACCACACATAATAAGAAGACCTCCTTTGGTTTTTACATCCCATACTATGCCGGTCGTGTAATATGGGTTCCTTGGATTGCGCCGGAATTTTCGGGCACATATTGTTTTGGGAAAGGAGAGAGTTCGGTTTTGGAAAATCCGATACAGCTCACGGCATTGGCACAGCGCGCATTGCAGCACGCGCAAAAGCTTGCACAGATTCATACAGAGGAAACGCGGTGCGTACATTTGCTCTGCGGCATTGCACAGGAAGAAACGAGTGTCGGTGCTTCGGTTTTGCGGCAATACGGTATCGATGCCGAAAGCCTTGCGGCATCTCTGTGTGAATTGGCAAAAACGGAAGACGATCCGGCAGAAACGGCAATTACGTATGCGGCAAGAATGCGGAATAAAAAGGAAAGGGTCGGAACACTGCATCTTTTGACAGCGATCTTATCTCTGCACAGCTTGCGTACAACCGAGCTGCTTTTAAAAAAAGGGATTGAACCGTCCGTTTTGCTGAAGACTTGCGGAAAAGAGCTTCGGATAATCAATAGCATATCTTCGGGTTCGGCTTTGCGGAAATCACAGGATTTATCCTTGTATACAGTGGATTTAACCGCTCTTGCCGCGGAAGGCAAAATTGATCCGCTGATTGGAAGAGAAAAAGAGATCGAAATGATCCTTTCGACCCTGCTGCGGAAAAAGAAAAGCAGTGTTTGTCTGATCGGAGAAGCGGGTGTCGGAAAAACCGCTATCGCAGAAGGCGTAGCGGATGCACTTTGGCGTTCTTCGGAAGGCAGGCTTTTCGGCAGACGACTGCTTTCGCTTAATATTGGTTCCTTGCTTGCGGGTGCAAAATACCGCGGTGACTTTGAAGACCGTTTGGAAAAAGTGATTCGGCTGGCGGAAGCGGAGCGCGCTATCCTGTTTATTGATGAACTCCATATGATCGTGGGAGCGGGTGCATCCGAGAGCAGTGCGGACTGTGCGAATCTTTTGAAACCCGCTTTGGCACGCGGCAATTTACAGGTTATCGGTGCCACGACATTGCGCGAATATCATAAATATATGGAATCGGACGAAGCGCTGGCGCGGCGCTTCCGTGTGATTATGGTAGAAGAAGCGGATCGGGAAACAACCGAAAAGATATTAAATGGGCTTGTGCCGTCGTTTGCGTCGTTTCATCGGGTGAAAATCGGAGAGAGCGCTGTTCAAAAGTCGGCTGAGCTCGCTGTCCGCTGTTTTCCTGGCGGATGCCTGCCGGATACCGCGATCGATCTGCTGGATGAGGCGTGCAGCCGTTGTTCGATGCAAAACAATCAAACAAAACAAACGGAGGAGCAGGTACTTGCCGAAATCCGGACAGGAAATTTCGCGGCAGCAATGCGGCGGTATCAGGAGGCGCGCATCTTTGAACCGACCGTTACAGGAGAACTTGTTGCCCGGATTGCACAGGAGAGAAGCGGCGTGCCGACGGAGACGGAATCGCCGAAAGCGCGCAGCATCCATTTAAGACGCGAACTGGATTCCTGTCTGATAGGGCAACACGCAGCAAAGGATGCGCTTTGCCGTGCGGTACTTCGATATTACAGTAAGTTTGGCGAATCGAAAACGGCGGGATCCTTTTTGTTCATCGGACCGAGCGGGGTTGGAAAGACATATACCGCACAGGTCACAGCGCAAACACTATTTCCGAAAGGATGTTTTCTGCGCTATGATCTCTCGGAATACAGTGAGGCACATACGGTATCGAGATTGATCGGCGCGCCGCCGGGATATATTGGATACAGAACCGGCGGAACATTGACAGAGACTGTTCGGAGGCATCCGCATTCGCTGCTGCTTTTTGACGAAGCGGATAAAGCACATCCGCAGGTGCTCGCTGTTTTACTGCAGGTTTTGGAAAACGGTGTGCTAACGGATGCGGAAGGAGCGCAAGCGGACTTCAGGCATTGTATGATTATATTGACAGCAAACGTGAGAAATGAGGCAGCAGCCGGGTTTGTCAGGGAAAAGGAAACGGGAACAACGCGGAACCGATATCTGAAGTTATTTTCAGCAGAACTCCTGAACCGGATCGACCAGGTGATCCCTTTTTCCGGATTAACGCGAGCTGAGCGGGAAGAAGCGGCAAGGCTTATGCTGAAGCGTTTTACAGAACGGGCGGAACGGGCGGGCATTGAACTGCGGATTGCAGAGAATACAGAGAAACGCCTTGCGGATTTGCCGGAATGTGAAACGTTTGGCGTACGACCGATTAAGCGCTTCATTGAGCAGGAACTTGAAAATCTTTTCCTGACGCGGATGATGGATAACGACACCGAACAGTTTTGTATCAGCATAAAAGAGGGAAAAGCAGTCTGTGAAAGGATGGATCATACGGAATAAAGGAAAAAAGCGGCTGAATTTGCTCTCAGCTGCTTTTTTAAAGCAAATATCATAAAGAGAAAAGTTGACTTTTGCGTGATTCTGTCTTATAATATTCTTTATGAGTGCGGATTTATCCGCAAAGACAAAAGCATAAGGAGAACAGCACCTATGAAACGTATTGGAAAACCGATATTTTTTATCGTCGCTGCTTTGATCCTGATTTTCACGACGCTGGCCTTTACCGGTCTCAGCTCGACCTACGGTGATATCACCACCACCTATGTAAAGGGTGCAGGCGATATCCGTTGGGGTATTGATATCAGGGGCGGTGTTGACGTTACATTTACACCTTCTACCGATGTAGCGCCGACCGAACTGCAGATGCAGGCAGCGGCAGAAACCATGAAACAGCGTCTGGTCTCGCTCAACATCACGGACTATGAAGTTTACACGGATACGGCAAAAGGCCGCATCATGATCCGCTTCCCGTGGAAAGAAGGCGAAACCAACTTTGATCCGCAGGCAGCGATCAAAGAGCTTGGCGAAACCGCATTGCTCACCTTCCGTGAAGGCTATGAAGCAAATGATGAGGGCGTTCCGTCCGGTGTCACCGCTGACATCAAGATGGAAGGCAGCCATGTCATCAAAGCTGAACCGCTTTACGGTCCGATCAGCGATACTTCCGGCAACGTTTACTACGTAAGCCTTGAACTCGACCAGGAAGGTGCAAAAACCTTTGCAGACCTGACCTCCCGTCTTTACAAAGAGAACGGTTATATCTCCATCTGGATGGACGATACCATGATCTCGTATGCAACGGTTAACTCGGCAATCACCGACGGCAAAGCAATCATCAGTGGCACCTTTACCCGCGAAGAGGTTGTTTCTCTTGCCAACAAGATCAATGCCGGTGCGCTTCCGTTTAAACTGCAGACCGAAACCTACAGCTCCACCTCTCCGACTCTCGGTCAGGGCGCGCTGAACGCGATGGTTCTTGCAGGTGTAATCGCATTCGCTTTGATCTGCATCTTTATGATCGCACTGTACCGTGTACAGGGTATCATCATCTGCATCGCACTGCTCGGTCAGGTTGGCGGTATGATCGCTGCAATTTCCGGCTTTATTCCGGGTATCAACAGCTTCACCATGACCATTCCGGGTATCGCAGGTATCATTCTTGCGATCGGTATGGGCGTTGACGCTAACGTTATTACAGCAGAGCGTATTAAAGAAGAAATCCGCAACGGCAAATCGATTGATGGTGCTATTGAAGCCGGCTTCACCCGCGGCTTTACCGCTATTTTCGACGGCAACATCACCAACGTTATCGTTGCAATCATCCTGATGGGCGCTTTCGGTTCTTCCGACAGCATTTTCGCACAGATCCTTTCTCCGATTTTCGGTTTCTTCGGTTTTGCAACCGAGGGTTCTGTCTTCTCCTTCGGATATACTCTCCTTGTCGGCGTTGTTCTGAACTTCGTATTCGGCGTTCTTGCAACCCGTCTTATGACAAAATCGCTTTCTCGCTTCAAATGCTTCAGAAAGCCAACTCTGTACGGAGGAGGTCTTAAGAAATGAAACTGAAAGAATCTCTGAAAAACTTTGACTTCCTCGGTGCGAAGAAAGTTTCCTTCATCATTTCTGCCGTTCTGCTTGCTGCAATCCTTCTGTGCACGCTGATCTTCGGCGTTAAGATGGACGTTAAGTTCACCGGCGGTACCATTGTTACCTATACTTACGAAGGCGATATCGACGCAGCAGCTGTACAGACGCTTGCAACCGAAACGCTCGGTAAAGATCTCGTTGTTAACCTGAAAGCAGGCATCAGCGGTCTCGATAGCTTCGAGGTCGTTCTGACTGAAAAAGAGGGCATTAACGCAGATCTTCAGGCTGAACTCGATGCAGCACTTGCTAAAAAATTCACTTCCAACAAAATCGCTTTCCTGTCGAACTCGACGGTAAACCCGGCTATCGGCAGTGAGTTCTTTGCAAAGAGTATCATTGCGATCATCTTTGCAGCAGCACTCATCGTAATCTACGTTGCATTCCGCTTTAAGAGAATCAGCGGTTGGTCTGCAGGTGTAATGGCTCTCGTTGCTCTCCTGCATGACGTTATTATGGTATTCGGTGTATTCGTACTCTTCCGTCTGCCGCTCGACTTCAACTTTGTTGCAGTTGTTCTGACGATCCTCGGTTACTCGATCAACGATACCATCATCATCTACGACCGTATGCGTGAGAATCAGCGCCTGTACAACAACACGCTTACCCGTACGCAGATCGTTAACCGCAGTGTTGGCGAAACGCTTTCGAGAACGATCAACACCACGGTTACCACCGTTCTTGCAATCGTTGTTATCTGCATTGTTGCGGTTGTATGCCACGTTGAGTCGATCCTCAGCTTCGCATTCCCGCTGCTTATCGGTATGATCTCCGGTACCTACTCTACGATCTTCCTTGTATGTCCGCTCTGGAATATGTGGCAGGAACACAAAGCGAAGAGAATTGCTAAGTCCAAAAAAGCAAAGAGATAATTCTCTGAAAGAAAAGAGCCGATCGTTTGATCGGCTCTTTTTTTATGTTGTGAAAAAAAGGACAGTATGCTATAATTATTCTATATGCATTTTACGCGGTTGTTCCGCTTATGAAGATATGATAACCCAAAGGAGACATCATGAAATTTACGGAAATAGAACTCATTGAACCGATCCAGAAAGCACTCGAGAAAATCGGTGTCAGTGAGATGACGGAGATTCAGGAAAAGGCGATTCCTGTTTTACTGCAGAAAAAAGAAGTAATTGCAAAGGCACCGACCGGAACCGGCAAAACGTTTGCGTTCGGTATTCCGATCATCACGCAGATTGATCTGTCGATCGAGGCACCGCAGGCGCTTATTCTTTGTCCGACGCGTGAACTCTGCACGCAGCTGCGCGACGAAATGCGTGCACTTGCACAGATGATTCCGGAAATCCGCGTTGCTGCTGTATACGGCGGTCAGCCGATCCGGAAACAGATTGAAGCACTGCAGAAAAAGCCGCAGATTGTTGTTGCAACACCGGGCAGACTGATTGACCATTATAAACATCGCAATATCCGGTTGAATCATATCTCGGTAACTGTTTTGGATGAAGCCGATGAAATGCTCGATATGGGCTTTTTCAAAGATGTTCGCTTCATTCTCGATCAGCTGCCGAAAAAGAACCGCCTTTCGATGTTTTCGGCAACGATTTCGCGTCCGGTTATGGATATTGGCTGGCTGTATCAGCGTGATCCGGAAGAATTGGTTGTTGAGCCGGTTGAAGAGAACAAGCCGAAAATCATGCAGTACGGTCTTCGTGCAACGGGAACGCAGAAGATCCTTGATGTAATGCAGTTGATCCGTGTTGTTGCGCCGGAGCGTGCGATCATTTTCTGTAATACGAAATATCAGACAGGAAGCCTTTGCGATCAGCTTGTCAGAAAAGGTTTTTCCGCAAAATGTATTCATGGCGATATGGCACAGTCCCTGCGCAACAAGATCATGAGCGAGTATAAAGCCGGTGCATTCCAGCTTCTCGTTGTAACAGACGTTGCAGCGCGCGGTATTGACGTAACCGGTGTCGATGCGGTCATCAACTTTGACGTTCCGCAGGAGAATGAATACTATATTCATCGCATCGGTCGTACGGGTCGTGCAAAGCAGGAGGGTAAAGCATATACCTTCTTCTGGGATAATGATAAACTGCATCTGGAAGATATTCTCCGCTATACAAAATCGGAGATGACGATGCTGAAAATCAACGAAAACGGTGAGCTTACTGAGGTATGAGTAAACGTACTGATCCGATCGCATTGCTTGATACACAGCCGATTTTTCGGGCTGTTGGTCCGCTCATGCGGTGGTATAACGAAAATGCACGCGATCTTCCTTGGCGTAACACGAAAGATCCGTATCATATCTGGATTTCGGAAATCATGCTGCAGCAGACGAGAGTGGAAGCCGTTATCCCGTATTATCATCGCTTTCTTGCGGAACTGCCGACGATTGATGCACTCGCCGCCGTATCGGAAGAACGTCTTTTGAAGCTTTGGGAAGGTCTTGGCTATTATAGCAGGGCAAAAAATCTCCGTCTTGCGGCGCAGATGTGCATGAAGAATTATGGCGGTTCGCTCCCGGCAACGTATGATGAATTGCTCTTACTTCCGGGATTCGGTATGTATACAGCTGCGGCGGTTGCTTCGATCGCGTTCGGACAACCGGTTCCTGCAGTTGACGGAAACGTCCTGCGTGTTGTGTCGCGTTTGTGTGCATACAGCGATGATGTTTCACTTCCGCCAGTGAAAAAGATGTTTTTTACGGCACTGTCCGGTATTATACCGGAGGAAGCAGGCACGTTTAATCAGGCTTTGATGGACCTCGGCGCATCCGTATGTATTCCAAACGGTGCTCCACGCTGTAAAGCTTGTCCACTTGTCAGTATCTGCGAGGCGCATCTTGAGGATAGTGAGACTGCATATCCGCTGAAACCCGCCAAGAAACCGCGCCGTATTGAAGAGCGCACGGTCTTTCTGATTGAATACGAGGGCGAATATCTGCTGAACAAGCGCAGCAGCGTCGGTCTCCTGGCTTCTATGTGGGAATTCCCGAACGCTGATGAATATCTCGATGAAGAACAGGCGAAATCCGAACTTCTTCGGATCGGGTTGCCGGTTTCGGATATCCATACAAGCATCCGCGCCAAACATGTCTTTACCCACGTCGAATGGCAGATGAGAAGTTATGCTGTGCGTGTCAGAATGAAAACGACACCGACAGGATATATGTGGGTAAAGGCAGAAGATCTGCGTGAAAATTTTGCACTGCCAAGTGCCTTTGCGACATTTAAAAAGGAGATCGGCTTATGACGGGCGAACGGTATGAAAATCGGATATTCCGCGGTGAACTGAATGAAGGCGATACGGTTGAGCGCTGCGTTTTCACAGGATGTACCTTTTCCGGAATGCATTTCGATGATGCGCTGTTTGATCATTGCACATTTGAACGCTGTACGTTTTCGGCGTGCAGTTTTGGCGCATCGATATTTCGCCGCAGCATGCTGCTGAACTGTGTTTTCCGGATGTGCCGTTTCTTTGCGGCAGAATTTGATAACTGCAAAATGACCGGAACCGCTTTTTTCGATATCGAAGTTACTGCTTTTGATATCAAAGGCGGCAATTGGTCTTTTACCGATCTGCGCGATCTCTCGTTTTATAAGATGAAAATCTCGGATGTCAATTTCGAAGGTGCGGATTTCCGTGGATGCTGTATGGATCATGCGGTGTTCCGCAACTGCAGCTTTAAGAGCGCGCGTTTCGGAAATACGAGTATGTTTTCAGCGGATATCCGCTCTTGCGATCTGGGCGGAAGCAATATAAGCGGGCTGCTTATGAAGAAAACAAAAATCGATCTGTTGCAGGCGGTTATATTGGCTGAATCAATGGGAGCGGAATATGAAGGATAGTAAAAGTTTGATTCGTTTAGCATCTGTTGCGGATGCACCGCGATTGCTGGAGATATATGCACCGTACGTAACGGATACAGTCATTACGTTTGAATATGATGTGCCTTCTTTATCGGAATTCGAGGAGCGTATTCAAAGTATCTCTGCTGAATATCCGTATCTCGTCTATGTGGAAAACGGTGTGATCGGCGGATATGCGTATGCTCACAGAATGCTTTCGCGTGCGGCTTATCAGTGGATCGCCGAGCTATCCGTATATCTCGCACCCGAATTTCAGAAAAAGGGAATTGGCACATTGCTTTATCAAAAGCTGATGGAACTGCTTGAACTGCAGAATGTCTGCGGCTTTTACGCGCTTGTCACTTCGCCGAATCCGCCGAGCGACCGTCTGCACGAAAAGCTCGGTTTTTCACTTGCGGGAATGTATCACCGCAGCGGATTCAAACACGGAAAATGGCACGACGTTTCCGTTTATGAACGGCTTCTCCCGGTAAAAGAGGGAGAACCCGATGCATTTGTACCGTTTTGGCAGCTTAGCAGTGATGCGGTGAAAAGCTGTCTTTATATAAACAAAGAAAGGGAGTAATCAAATGGCTTTATTCAAAAAATCCGGTAAAATTGATATGACGACCGGAAACCCGTACAAGCTGATTCTGTCGTTCTCGCTGCCGCTTTTGCTGGGCAACGTTTTTCAGCAGCTTTACAACATGGTCGACAGCATCGTTGTTGGTAACTACATCAACGAAAAAGCACTTGCGGCGGTCGGAACCGGATTCCCGATCATCTTCATGCTGAACTCGCTCTTTATGGGTATGGGCATGGGTGCTTCTATCATGATCTCGCAGTATTACGGTGCCCGCGATTTTAAGAAAGTCAGCCGTACAGTCAATACGATCTATAATGCACTGATGATCGCGATCGTTCCGCTGACTGTGCTGGGTGTATTGGTTGCAAGACCGTTCCTTTTGATCACGCAGGTACCGGACGATGGTACGCTTGATATGGCAACCGTTTATGTTATGACGGTTCTTGCCGGTACGATCGGAAGTCTTGGCTATAATATCAATGCCGGTATTTTGCAGGGCTTTGGCGATTCGAAAACTTCGCTTTTGTTCCTCTTAATCTCCAGCATCATTAACATCGTTCTTGACGTTGTATTCACCGTTTTCTGTGGAATGGGTGTTTTTGGTGTTGCACTCGCAACGATCATCGGCCAGATTTCTTCCTGGATCTTCGGTATTTTCTATATTAACCGCCGTTACAGCGAGGTTAAGATCCAGCCGTTTAAATGGCAGTTCGATAAGGTGCTTTTCAAGCAGGCAATGAAGCTCGGCATTCCGTCCGGTATTCAGCAGGCACTCTTTTCCATCGGAATCATGATGATGAACTCGCTGATCAACAGCTACGGTTCTTCGTTTATGGCAGGTTATAACGGTGCAAGTAAGATCGACTCGTTTGCGTTTATGCCGATTCAAAGCTTTTCTTCGGCTATTACGACGTATACGGGCCAGAACGTCGGTGCGAATAACTTTGAGCGTGTCAAAAAAGGTTTCAAAGCCGGTATCGTTATGTCCTGTACGTTCTCGATACTGGTCGCGATCATTTTGTATCCGCTGAGCAGTCTTGCGATGCGTTTGTTCAGCCAGAATCCGGCCGTTCTTGCGGCCGGCGAGACCTGTCTGCACAGCTTGCTGCCGTTCTACGCGCTGCTTGCGGTTATGTTTATGGTTTCGGGTGTTATGCGCGGTGCAGGTGAGATGCTCGTACCGATGATCTGCTCGCTCACGTCGCTGTGGCTGATCCGTGTACCGGTCGGCTATCTTCTGGCACATTTCTTTGGAAAAGATTTCATCTTCTTCTCGTTCCCGATTGGCTGGGTGTTCGGCGCTGTGGTCGGACTCATTTATTACGCAACGGGCAAATGGAAGAAAAAACGCATTATTCACGACGAGAAAAAAGCGGAAGAAGCAGCAGAAAACTAAGTTTATACATAGCGAAAGACGCTCACTTCGTTTGGAAGTGAGCGTCTTTCTTGTCTGTAGCTTAACCGAATTTCGGGTCAGATGTCAATTATTTACCTGCGATCATCAGGTTGTCAACCAGAACGTCCGGTGCACCGAGAACGGTTGCGCCCGACGGGTAGTCGAGGTCGAGACGGTTATCGATCATGCGGATGTCTTTAAGCATCGTAAAGAAGTTGCCGGCAACGGTGAAGGAACGGACAGCCTGTGTAAGCTTGCCGTCTTTGATGGCGAAACCTTCACTGTCGATCGAGAAGTCACCGGTTACCGGGTTTGCACCTGCGTGCAGACCTTTGAGCTCGGTGATATAAACACCGTCTTTTGCTTCAGCAATCAGTTCGTCGAAGGAAACGGTTCCCGGTTCGATATAGAAGCAGTACGGGCTGATCGAGATTGCATCTGCATACGTGCGTTTCGATGCATTTGCAGTCGTTTTTACGCCGGCTTTCTTTGCGGTTTTACGGTTGTGCAGAAGCGTTTTCAATACACCGTTTTCAACGATGGCTTTACGGTAGGTCGCAACACCTTCTGCGTCGAACGGCATTTTTACCGGGCTGTCCGCATAGAACGGGTCATCCGTGATGCTGATGCAGGAAGCGGCAACAACTTCGCCTTCTTTTCCGGCAAGCAGGGAAAGACCTTTCTGTGCTGCGTCAGCAGAGAATGCGGAAAGGAAAGCATCGAGAATCGTGCAAATCTGTTCGTTGCTGAAAACAACCGGCATCTGTCCGGATTCCTGCTGTACAGCACCGATCTTGTTTGCTGCACGTTTTACCGCTTTTTCAGCGGTCTCTTTCGGATCAACGGTGTCGATCGGCGCAATTTTCAGCGAGAAGGATGCGTTGACATCGCCGTTATCACGGATAACAGGAGCGGTCATACCAAGGTCATAGCCGTATGCGGCTGCAACATCCAGACCGTTCGAGTTAAACAGGCGGATTGCCGCGCGATAACCGCCGGCACTTGCACGGGTACCTTCACCAACGCGGCTGTCAGCATCGTGGCAAGCTTTTTCCAGCGCGAGCGCCATATCGATATATGCTTTGGTATCGGCGAGCTCGGCAAGTTCTGTTTCAACTTCGCGGTAGGTATCACCTGCACCGTAGAAGGTATCGCTGTCGGTGTTTTCGATCAGCAGTGCGTTTTCTTTTGCGCGGACCGGAAGGGAAGCAAGAGATTCTTCCGTGAAGAGCTCTGTTGCAGCATAACCGATTTTGCCGTCCGCAATACAGCGGAAGCAGATGCCGCTGCTTTCTGCGCTGTCGAATTTTTCAATCTGGCCTTCATAAGCGCCGACGCTCATATCGCGGTCTTCTACGAAGTAAACCTCGTAGTCTTTGATCTGTGCGTTCAAAGCCGCGTTTTCAATGATCTGTTTGATCTGTTTATATTCCATCGTAACGCCTCCTTATCTTCCGCCAACCGTGATCGAAGAAACACGGATCAACGGCTGACCGACGTCGGTCGGAATGCTGCCGCTCGAAGAGCCGCACATACCCTGGCCGGTAGCGAGATTCTGTCCAACCATGTCGATGTTCATGAGAATGTCTTTGCCGTTGCCGACAAGGCTTGCGCCGCGAACCGGTTCGCAGATTTTACCGTTGCGGATGATATAGCCTTCACGAACCGCGAAGTTGAATGCACCGGTCAGCGGGTTGACGGAGCCGCCGCCCATCTCTTTTGCGTAAATGCCATCTTCGATCGAAGCGATGATGTCCTCATTTTTATCCGGACCGTTTTCAATGAAAGTGTTGGTCATGCGGGAGGTCGGAACGTAGCTGTAACCCTGTCTGCGGGCATTGCCGGTGATATCCATACCCATACGGCGTGCGTTGAATTTATCGATCATATACGATTTGAGGATGCCGTTTTCGATCAGAACGTTGCGGCGCGACGGTGTACCTTCGTCGTCGATGTTGATCGAACCCCAGGCATTCGGGATGGTACCGTCGTCAACTGCGGTAACTTTCGGGTTTGCGATCTGCTGACCGAGTTTTCCTGCAAACTGCGAACGGTTCGTAGCAACGGAGGTTGCCTCAAGAGAGTGTCCGCAAGCTTCGTGGAAGATAACGCCGCCGAAACCGTTTTCAATGGCAACGGTTTTCGTTCCGGCTTTGCAGTAATCTGCGTCGAGCATTGTGAGTGCCTGAACAGCGGCTTTTTCGCCGATGGAACGCGGCTCGATCATATCGAACAGTTCAAGACCCATGCGTCTGCCCGGGTTGCAGGAGCCGGTCTGGTTTTCGCCGTTTTTGCTTGCAACAGCTTCAACGGCCATACGGGTGCGGATCTGGCGGTCCTGTGCCAGCAGACCTTCGCTGTTTGCAACGAGAATTTCGTGGTCAAAATCGAGCAGGGTAGCAGATACCTGCGCGATACGGTCGCTCTTTTCTTTTGCCGCAAAGTAAGCCTCTTTCAAAATGTCGGCTTTTACGGATTTGAGCGCAGTGTCCGGAACGATGCGGATCGGATGAATGTCTCCGAAAAGGCGTTCAACGAGATGAATTTCAACTTCAGCTTTGTCCTGTGCAAGAGCGTCTGCAACACGGCCGGCACAAGCGAGCATACCGTTGAGGGTGAGATCGGCGGTAGAAGCATTTACACAGCGAAGTCCTTTGAAAGCGCGGATGCCTACGCCGCTCAGTACGCTGTCTTTGATACGGTCGATCTGATTGTCGATCATAACGATATTGTTTTCTTTGGTCCGTTCAACGTAGATCTCGGCGAAATCGGCGCCGGTGGACATCGCACGTTTTAAAACGGACTCAAGAATCGGTTTTGCGATCATGATAGTTCTCCTTCCTTGGGTATAAACGAATAACGCAAATGCGCTGTCTTTATTGTATACCATTTCGATGCAAAATACAATCCTTTACTTTGGCGAATAAAAGCGAAAAAACGCTTTTTTAGGTTTCTTTTTTGTAAACATTTTGCTATAATATTTATATTACATCGTTGGAGGTTTTTATGGAACAAAAACGAACTGTACTGTTGAGCTGTCTGGGTACGACCGATCCGATCCGTGGAGGTTATGACGGTCCGATGCTTCATATTCTCCGCCATCACCGTCCGGATATCGTCGTGTTATTTTATACCAAAGAGGTTCGCTCCTTTGAGGAAAGTGACCATCGCTTTGCGATTATGCGCGACTATCTGGAAGCGAACTGGGATTATGCGCCGGAATGGTATGAAGTGAATCTCGGAGAAAAAGATCCGTCCGATTTAACGGAAATGGGCCTGCTTCTTGATAAAGCGATGAAACCGTACCTTGAGAAATACGCCTCCGAAGAATTTTTGATCAATCTTTCCTCCGCAACGCCGCAGATGCAGATCATTATGGCACAGCAGGCAATGGATACACGGTGGAATTCGCGCGGTATTCAGGTTTTGATTCCGTCGAAAAAGGCGGGCGGCGATGCACGCAATATCAACTCCATTGATATGAATGAAATGCTCGAAAATAACTGGGATGAGCTGATGGATGACCTGGAAAACCGCTGTGTTGAGCCGGATCTGATCCGCATGCGCCGAGAGGAGCATTGGGCGAAAATCGAAATTCTGTTAAAGCAGCGCGATTTCGGTGCTTTAATGGCACTTGGCAATATCCCGGTTGGCGGAAGAAAAATGCTTCGCCATCTTTATGAGCGAAACCGTCTGGAACTTACGGATGCGCGCAATGAGGCCTCTTCTTTCCCGCAAAATCAGTTCTATCCGGTTGCATATCTGCCCGGTTCCGTCTGCGAAACGCTTTGTGAATACTATCTCATTATGCGCAATCTGCAGCGTACAGGCCGTACCTCCGAATTTATGGTTCGCTTCAACCCGTTCATTGTGGAACTTTTGAAATTTTACGTGGATGGCATTCTGAGAAAAGCACCGTACAACAGCTCGTTTAATCAGATTTCGCAGACCGTCGGCCACGGTCGCCGTGTGGTAAAACCGTACCTGCTGCAGCAGGTCTTGGGCGGGATGGATTATGCAAAAGTGGATGCGAAATTCAACGGCGGTTTCCGCGAAGGCGATTTCAGCATTGCGCTTGGCTGTGCACTTTTAAGCGAAGTGTTCAAGCCGAATCAGGATATCATCGATTTCTTTAACATCTGTGAAACGCTCAATCATCTGCGAAACGATACTGCGCACAAACTGCAGGTGACGAGCGAACAGGACATC
>JBGUUS010000181.1:0-11367 GCA_045133675.1 Oscillospiraceae bacterium
GAGTACACCCGGCATATCGAGCAGCTCGATATCTTTATCCAGGCTTACCCACTGTTTGCCGCGGGTTACACCCGGGCGGTCCTCCGCTTTGGCGCGTTTGCTGCCCGCCATACGGTTAATAAACGAGGATTTGCCGACGTTCGGAACACCTACAACCATGATTCGGGTGAGGCGGCCCGCCATGCCTTTTTCTTCGCGGCGGGAGATGAGATCGGCGAGTGTTTTCTTGACGAGCGGTAAAAACTGATTGATGCCGGCGCCGGTTTTGCAGTCGCACGCAAGTGCCGCAACACCCTGCTTTTCGTAATATTTAAGCCAGCGCTTCGTCATATTCGGGTCTGCGTTGTCGCATTTGTTGAGCACGAGCATACGCGGTTTGTTGCCGACCCATCTGTCGAGCTCCGGGTTGCGGCTGCTCTGCGGGATACGCGCATCGGTGATCTCCAGCACGAGATCCACCATTTTTAAGTTCGATTGGATGAGGCGTCTGGTTTTTGCCATATGGCCCGGGAACCACTGAATCGAAGGAATCTCAATACCTTCTTCTGCCGGCAGTTTAAATTCGTCCATTTCGTTTCTCCTCCTTATCGTTATTCGATCAGGCCGAATTTATCAAACGGCCAGATGCGGAAAATTGCTTTTCCGAAAACAGCTTTTTCTTCGACCGCGCCGAGCTCAGCGGCACGGGAATCGAGCGAGACGTTGCGGTTGTCGCCCAAAACGAAAACATAGCCTTCTTCAACAGTGAGCGGAAGCTTCGTGTTTCCGCCCTGATACGCGACAAAATGCATCGGCGCGGAGATGTAATCCTCTTCTACGGCCTCGCCGTTTACGTAAAGCGTGCCGGTATCATAATCAATATCCACCGTATCGCCTGCCACCGCAACGATGCGTTTGATGATCGCGGTGTCGTTTTCGCGGTGAATGACGACGATATCGCCGCGCTGCAGCTCGCCGTGAAGCGGTGTCGTGATGATGCGTTCGCCGTGTGTAAGTGTCGGCAGCATGGATGCGCCGTCAACGTTGACAACACGTGCGATAAATGTATTGACGACAAAAACGATCGCAAGTGCGATACCGATTGTCCAAAGCCAGCTGATGATCTCCGCTTTCCAGTCTATCTTCTTTTTTTCTTTCTCCTGCTGTTTTTCCTGCACGTCTAAGCGCATATCAAGCCCTCCGATCTTTTGCTATATTATAATGAAACAAAAAGGGGACGTATTACCGTCCCCTTTCTTTTGTACCGTACGGTACTGCTGTTCAGTTTTAGATCTTGCTTCTGACTTTCGCAGCTTTGCCGACGCGGTCGCGCAGGTAGTAGAGTTTTGCACGGCGAACATGGCCGGTTCTTACTACTTCAACTTTAACAACGTTCGGGGAGTGAACCGGGAAAACGCGCTCTACGCCGCAGCCGTGAGCAACACGACGAACGGTGAAGGTCTCCTGGATATCGCCGTGTTTGGTAGCGATAACGGTGCCTTCGAAGAGCTGGATTCTCTCTTTGTCACCCTCTTTGATTTTGCAGTGAACTTTAACAGTGTCACCAACGTTGAAAGCCGGTTTTTCAGCTTTCAGACTAGCGCCGGAAATGAGTTTCAGTGCGTCCATTTGTAGATCCTCCTGATTTTGTTTTCAGACATTCATGCGTCACATTCGCGCAGAGGACTATCCGCTTAATTTTTGAAACAGTGTTCTCATTAATCCCCGCTTTTAAAAAGCGGAATGCCATCAATTCTGACGGCGACGACCCGGTCGAACAAGCGCACAGACAGTCGTCCAAGCCCAAAGGATGTAGCCAAACGGGCATATCATAACCAAGAGCAGATTAATGCCTATATATACTATCACAAAGAAAAGGAGAATGCAAGTGTTTTTTCGCATTCTTTTTAAAGAAACACAGAAAAAAACGAAAAAAGAGGTTGATTATTTGATCGCGCTGTGCTATCATAGTATGGAAAATGAGCAAGGATTACGCCGCATCCTTTCGCGGTTTTTGCTTATACTAACAAGATAACGGAGGTTGTCGCTTTGGACGCACTGAAAATTGTTGCAGGTATCCTGCTTCTGATCGCTTGTATCCTTCTTATCGTTCTGTTCCTGCTCCAGACCAGCAAACAGTCCGGTATGAACGCACTGAACGGCGGTTCGTCGGATTCCTATTTCAGCAGAAACAAAAACAAAACGCTGGATGCTAAAATCCTTTCTGTTACGCGCATCATGATTATCGTCTTCTTTGTTCTGACGGTTGCGCTGAACATTTTTGTTGCTCACCTGAAATGAGAGAATGTCTGAAAAAGCCCTGCAGCCGCAGGGCTTTTTTATGCGCGCTTTTCCGTTTCATTCCAACAATAAACCACCTTTTTGAAAATTAACAGGAGTGAACCTTTTGAACGAACGCTTGGCGGAGAGAATTCTCTCCACTTTAAAAATGGCCGGCAGAAACGGTATGCGTTTCGCCGACCTGATGCAGAAATGCCGTGTTACCCGCGGCACACAGAGCGAGTTCCGCGTATGCCTGGAAACGCTCGAAAAACAGGGCAAAATTTCCGACACCCGCTCGCTTCTTTTCCACAATGAAGCAGCAGGCATCGGTGAAGCCGTTGTATCCCGCTTGAGCCGCACATTCGGCTTTGCAAGACGCGAAAAAGACGGCGTTGAAGTTTTTATCCCGGGAAAATTCTTTATGGGTGCAATGGTCGGCGACCGCGTTATGGTCTCGCCGATCCCGTCGCGCGGTGCTTCTCCGGAAGGTCAGATCGTGCGCATCCTGGAATTCGGTCCGGCGGAATTCACCGGAACGATGATCTTTGAAAACGGCATTCCGTTTGTACAGCCGGACGGCATGATCCGCTTTGCGATCCGCCTGACCGCCGATTCGACATATCTGGCGGAAGCCGGCGACAAGATCCGCTGCACGATCGCGCGCCGCGGCAAATCGCACGCAGAACACGTTGCACGCGTTTTGCAGAGCTACGGCGACAGCCAGACCGCTGTGCACTGTGCCGAGGCAATCCTCGATTTAAACGGCATCCGCTCGGGATTTTCGCTCGCTGTACGTGACGAAGCAAACAGACTTGCCGACCGCGGCATCCAGCCGGAGGATCTCAACAACCGCACCGATCTGCGCCACCTTCCGATCTTCACGATCGACTCCGCCGACTCCAAAGACCTCGACGACGCCATTTCGATCGAGCGCACGGAAGAAGGCTACCTGCTCGGTGTACACATCGCCGACGTATCACACTACGTCCGTGCGGGAAAACCGCTCGATGACGAAGCATTCAAGCGCGGAACAAGCATCTATTTTGCCGACCGCGTTATCCCGATGCTGCCGAAAGCGCTTTCGAACAACATCTGCTCGTTAAACCCGAACGAGGACCGTCTTGCGTTCTCCTGCTTCATCTCGCTTGCAAAAAGCGGCGAAATGACGGGTTACCGCTTTGAAAAAGCCGTCATCCGTTCGCGCGTAAAAGGCGTTTACAAAGAAGTAAACGCAATTCTCAACGGCACTGCCGATGCAGAACTGCTCGCAAAATACGACGGTCTGACCGATTCGATCTTTTTGATGAAAGAGCTCGCCGATATCCTCACCGCGCGCAAACGCGGACGCGGTTCACCGGAGATCGAAACGAGCGAAAGCTATATCGTTCTCGACGAGCACAACGTTGCAGTTGACATTCTGCCGCGCACCCGCGGTGAGTCCGAGGTTATGATCGAGGAATTCATGCTGACCGCAAACGAAGCGGCGGCATCCTTTGCAAAAGACAAAAAGATCCCGTTCGTATACCGCGTGCACGAACCGCCGCTGGAGGACAAGCTCGATAACCTGCACGATGCACTGCGCGCTCTCGGCCAGCCGACAAGCGACATCAAACCGGGTCTCCCGGCAAAAGCGCTTGCAAACGCGCTTGAACTCGCAAAAGGCGAACCGAGCTTCCCGCTGATCAACGTGCTGGTTCTGCGCTCGATGTCGAAGGCGAAATACTATGAAGAGCCGCTCGGCCATTACAGCCTCGTGCTCGATAACTACGCACAGTTCACCTCGCCGATCCGCCGTTATCCGGACCTTACGATCCATCGCATCCTCTCCGATGTTGTGGAAGGTGTTGATATCCAGAAGATCCAGACGAAATACCACGGTTTCGTCAAAAAATCGGCGGCACAGTCCACCGCAACCGAGATCAACGCGATGACGCTCGAGCGCCAGTGTGAGGATTGCTACAAAGCCGAGTATATGAAAAACCGCGTCGGCGAAGAGTTCGACGGTTATATCTCCTCGCTCGCACCGCACGGTATGTATGTCGAGCTGCCGAACACTGTGGAAGGTCTGATCCGCAACGAGGCACTTCCGGAAGGTGAGTACGACTTAAACGGCATGATCTCGCTCAAAAACATGACCGACGGCACGGTTTACCGCATCGGTGATCCGATCCGCGTCAAATGTGTTGCCGCAGACGTAAGCGGCGGCAAGATCGACTTCGTTATTGCTGAATAATCCAAAAGAGTGAAAGTCAAACCGGCTTTCACTCTTTCTTTTTGTGCCGCTTTCCTTTATAATGAAGAAAAGAAAATTCCGAAAGGATTGATCACATGAATTTTACCGTAACCGGCGGCAATGCCGGAGCAAATATCACACTTGAACAAAAAGAGGAAAACGGCATCCTCCTTGTGCAGATCAAAATGGAGCTTGCCGAAGAGGCAACGCCCGAAGAATTCATCGTCTCGTGGGAATTCCCGATCATCGACAGCTTTTCGCTTTGGAATCCGGCAACGTATCAGCGCCGCACACTGCACTGCAACTGGGCACACAAGGAGATCTACGGCCGCCTTGCATCGAATATGCCGCTGCAGGCTATCGTCTCTGCGGACAGCAAAAACCGTATGACCGCCGCAATTTCCGATACCAAAATCCCGACGACGATCGGCTTTGGCGTAACGGAAGAAACGGCTTGCTTTGACTGTGCAGCACACTTTTTCACACAGCCGACCAACGCGCGAAAGGATTTTGAAGCAACTCTGCGCATCGACACGCGCGATATCCCGTTTTATGACGCAATTTATGATGTAAGCCGCTGGTGGGAAGCGGACTTTGGCTATAAACCGGCGTTCGTTCCGGATGCGGCAAAGCTTCCGATGTATTCGACATGGTACAGCTTCCATCAGCAGGTGGACGTTGAAGAGATCGTCAAGCAGTGCGCGCTCGCAAAAGAACTCGGTATGGAAACCGTTATCGTGGATGACGGCTGGCAGACGGCGGACAACAGCCGCGGCTACGCATATTGCGGCGACTGGGAGCCGACACCGGAAAAAGTGCCGGATATGCGCGCATTCGTCGATGCGGTGCATACCGTCGGCATGAAATTCATGCTGTGGTACTCCGTTCCGTTTATCGGAAAATACACAAAGGCATTCGCAGAATTCCGCGATATGCTGCTTTGCGATGATCCGGACGCAGTGGGCTGGGCACCGATCGATCCGCGCTATCCGAAAGCGCGCGAATACCTGATCTCGCTTTACGAAAACGCAATGCGTGAATGGGATCTCGACGGCTTCAAGCTCGATTTCATCGACTCGTTCGCTCTCACCGAGCGCACGATGCAGCCAGATTCCCGCCGCGATACCGAATCTCTTGAAGAAGGCGTCGACCGCCTGATGAAAGGCGTAAAATCGCGTCTCACCGCGATCAAGCCGGATGTTCTGATCGAGTTTAGGCAAAGTTATGTCGGACCGAGCATCCGCGAATACGGCAATATGCTGCGTGTCGGCGACTGCCCGAACGATGCATACGCAAACCGCGAAAGCATCGTCGATCTGCGTCTGACCTCCGGCGAAACGGCGGTGCACTCCGATATGCTGATGTGGCATTATGAGGATACCGTTGAAGCGGCGGCACTTCAGGTGGCCGGAACGATCTTCTCCGTTCCGCAGATCTCGGTACGCATCGATAAACTTCCGGTTTCGCACTATAATATGCTCCGCTTCTATCTTGCCTTTATCCGCGAAAACCGCGATGTGCTCTTAAACGGCAAGCTCACCGCGAAAGGCCCGGAGGTCGGCTATCACCGCGCGTGTGCCGAAAAAGACGGCAAGGCGATTCTGGCGCTCTATCACGATACGGTCGTGCGCGAAGTGTTTGACGAACTGACGGTCGTGAACGTAAGCGGCGAGGATCAGTTCATCTTCTGCGGCTATAACGGCAGAAAATACAAGGTATATAACTGCATGGGCGAGCTTTTGGTAAAAGGCAAATTTGAGAAAAAAGGCCCGACGGACGTATATATCCCGCGCGCCGGTATGCTCGTTGTGGAGTAACCCCATACAATCACAAAACCCACGAAGGTTTCGCCTTCGTGGGTTTTCTGCTTTATCTTATCTCTTTTCAAAGAAGCTGTAGCTGCCCGGAGCAACAACGCGCGTTTTCTCGCCGATCACCACTTCGGTCTCAACCGGTGTCGTGATATCAAAGCGCCAGTATTTCTCCTGTTTCTTCCATTCGGAAGAGATGCGGCCGTAACGCGTGTCGACAACGCCTTTGAGCCAGTCGAGGCGCTCATCCGGATGCGGCGCGATGCGTGCTTTCGCATAGCCCGGCTCTGCGCGGTTGATGCCGAGTGCAACGGTATATACCCAGTCGGCAACCGAGCCGTACGCGTAGTGGTTGAACGAGTTCATGCCGGCACTCCAGAAATCGCCGTTTTCCATGATACCGTCCCAGTGTTCCCAGATCGTTGTTGCACCTTTTGTGACGGAGTAAAGCCAGGACGGATACTCTGTGCGCAGCAGGAGCGAATACGCGAGATCGTGGTAACCGCCCATGCTCAGAACGTGCAGCAGATACGGCGCGCCGACAAATCCGGTGCGCAGCTGAACACCCGCCGCTTTCACGAACTCAGCCAGCTGATCGCAGGCTTTCTGTTTATCCTCCGCGAGGTCGAACAGCGCCGCGAGTGCGCATTCGGTCTGCGTGGTGTATACCGGGAACGCCTTGCGGAATGCTTCAACGACTTTTGCATGGTACGCTTCGTACGCAGAAACATCTTTTCCGAGCACTTTGCCCGCCGCGATAACCAGTGCGACGGAATGCGCGTGGAACGCAGATGCAATGAAATCTTCGCGGGTTGCGCCGCGGCCGGTGCCGTTCGGCGAGTCGAGACCGAGCCAGTCGCCGAAGTGGACACTGCCCGTCCAGAGATATTCATCCTTCGTGACGGATTTCGGATACTCGAGCCATTTGCACATCATGTCAAAGTTGTCTGCGAGAACCTGTTTATCGCCGTATGCGAGATACATCTCCCACGGGCAGATCGTTGCCGCATCACCCCAGGCCGCACTCGAGTTCGGATCCTGCAAAACGTCCGGAATAACGTGACCGATTATGCCGTTTTCGCGCTGATCCGCGCGCATGTCGGCGAACCACTTGTTGAAAAAGCGCTGAACATCGTAGTTGAGCGCCGCCGTGCGGATAAAGACCTGTGCGTCACCCGTCCAACCAAGGCGCTCGTCGCGCTGCGGACAATCGGTCGGGACATCGAGGAAGTTGCCTTTCTGACCCCACACAATGTTGTCGAACAGCTGATTGAGCAGCGAATTCGAGCTTTTCAGCCAGCCGGTGCGTTTCAGTTCGGAATGAACGACGACCGCCGTGAAGTTTTCAAGTTTTGCGTTATTGATGCCGCCCGGGAACGCATTCACGCGAATATAGCGGAAACCCCAGAACGTGAGTTTCGGTTTATAGACCTGCTCACCTTCGCGGCAGGTATAGATATACTGCGCTTTTGCCGCGCGATAGTTTTCGGTATAGAAGTTGCCTTCCTTATCCATAACTTCGGCGAAGGAAAGATCGACCTTCTCGCCTTTTTCCGCGGTCACATTCGTCACAACGTAGCCGGTAAGGTTCTGTCCGAAGTCGATGACGAGTTCGCCTTTTGGCGTATAGAAGAAATCCATTGCCGGGATCTGTTCCTGCTCGCGGATCTCCTCGCCTTCCTGTTCAATGAGCGTGTCATCCGGACCATCGAAGCATTCTGCCGCGATCGAGAAATCCGGTTCAACGTTCGCGTCGACGATCTCGCCGTCATACAGCTCGGAGAAACGGACCGCACTCTCGGATACGTTCCAGCTTTCATCGGTTGCGAAAATCTCCGTTTTGCCGTCGGCGTATGTCACGGTGAGTTCCGCGATCAGACCTTTCGGCCGTGCGGCAAGACCCGCCTGATACGGCGATTTGCCGAGATCATGGAACGGCAGATAGCCGTGATACCAGCCTTTGCCGACCAGAACGGTGAGTTCGTTTTCTTCCTTCAGCAGCGCGGTGACATCGTACGTCTGTACCTGCAGACGGTGATAATACGACGTCCATCCCGGTGCCAGCACATAGTCGCTCACGCGCACGCCGTTGATATTCGCCTCGTATACACCCATTGCGGTAATTTTCAGCACCGCAGACGCAATTTTGCCCGAAAGCGCCAGTTTTTTGCCGTAAAGCGGCTCAACCTCGTTGAGATCAAGCGCCGGTCTGATCCATTTTGCCTGTTTAAACATAGGGCCTCCTGATTTTCTTTTGCGGGTTTCGCCCGCGTTTTTCGTGTTTATATAAGAAAAGTGTAACACAGTGTCGCTTTCTTCGCAAGCACTAAAAAAAGAAAACCGTCTCCAAAGAGACGGTTTTCATAAACGTATCAGTTAAGAACCGCGAGCGTTCTTGCCGGGAGTTTAACGGTGTATTTCGTACCTTCGCGGGTAACGATAACTTCCTTATCCTCCGACAGCGTGAGAACGAGTTTGCGAACCTTGTGGTTGCGGCCGAAGAGGTCGAGCGTTACTTCTACATCGAAATCGTTGAAGTTCTGCAGGACTTCCATGTCGTCATCATAGAGGTTCAGTGCAACGGAAGCCGGACCGCGAACGGTGAGACCGAGCGGTTTCATCAGATGGTCGCGCAGGGTGTTGCGGTCTTCTTCGCTCATGTTGCGGATGATGTTCCATTTATCGCCCTGCATGGAGAACGGCGGAATGCCTTCTTCTGCATCGAGAGCCAGATAGCGCAGGAATTCATCCGTATAAGCGAGTGCGGCGCCTTTTTCTTTCATTTCGCGGACATAGTCACGAATGCCCGGATAGTGAACGATCTGCTCGCCGAGGATTGCGGATTTTGCATTCGGGTTCGGTGCGATATCCGGATCAACCGGGATCGTGAGCATACCGTAGCAGCTGCTCAGGTATTTCTCGACCTGTGCGTCAACGTGCAGCTGTTTCGGAACGGAAACACCGACGATTTTTTTGTTCATCAGCAGATAAGCGAGTTTTTCAAGACCCGGTTTCTCTTTGCGCCATGCCATGTTGTTTGCCTGACCGTAATCGGACTGCGAAAGGTCATCATAGCAGAAGAGCATACTCTCTTTTGCAAGGCCGAGGATGGTGTTGCGCGCCTGCTCAAGGTAGGTTACCGGAAGAGTATCGTACGGGTCATACCAGCCGCCGCCGCATTTCTCGCCGTCGAGCTTCATTGCCCATGCCATTACGAAATAACCCTGCGTCTGCGGATACAGGCCGTTGATCGGAATATCCGGTTCGCGGGTTTCGGTGCCGATCCAGATGCGGTCGAAGTCGCGGGTCTGACGGATCGTGTCGTAGCCCTGTCCTTCAAAGCCGGTATCGTACCACAGCGGGTATTTGATGATGATCTGGCAGTTCGGGTTTACTTCGTGCGCCGGTTTCAGGATGTGATCCACACTGACTTCGTGAACGATATCGGAGTGATATTCGCCCCAGGTACGGCCGCCTTTTGCTTTTTCGCAGTCTTCGCAGGTGCAGTGCGTAAACAGGAAGTCATCAACCATAATAACGTCGAAAACGGATGCCGTGCGGCGGAAAATCTCTTCCATCTGCTCGTGAACAGCCTGGGAAGAATAGCACGCAACAACGTTCCATGCCGGATCGGCGAAACGGTTGTTAGCGGTTTTTACCATGCCGCTCGGTGTAACAACGCCGTGTGCGAGGATGCCGTTTTCTTCAAAACGGTCGCGTACGCGGATGAGCTGATCGCGGTCAACGAACGTGCCGCGGAACGACTCGATATAAACTTTGCCGATGCCGCATTCTTTGCACCAGTCGATGCAAGCCTGCAGACCTTCCTCCGAACGAAGCTGCGTATCAACGAACGGTGCCATGATAAGGGTGGAAAACAGATGCATAATGTGCCTCCTATTCAATTATACTTGCAGGAATCTCCCGCTTTTTCCGTGTTTTGTTAAACCAAGTGTATCACATCCTGCCAATGTCTGCAAGCCTAAAAAAAGGAAACTGTCTCTTTTGGGACAGTTTCCTTTTCGATTAGAATGTAGCAAGCGGATCAACGCCAGAATTGATAAACGCAGTGTTTTCAAAATCGCGCGGGTTGTGCCGCACGATATAGTCGATATACGAATCCACAAGCTGTGCGGTGAGGATATATCCGCTCGGGTTCAAATGACCGTACAGGAAGAATTTATCTTCAAAGCGCTTGTCGTAAACCGGACCGTACTGATACAGATCGATGACATAGGCGTTCGTGAAATGCTCCGCAAGAGCATACAGTGCGTTAATAATGCCAAATGTCTTGTCGTCACGCTCCGGCGTTGCTGTGTTCGGAACGGTTACGAAGAAAAATTTCGCATTCGGGCTGATCTCTTTATACCGGCTTACGATCGCCGCATAATAACCGACGAAGGTTTTTCCGTTTTTGCGCCAGTCATCCGGATCGATATCGGCAATGGAGCCGACCTCGCCGTTCATATTGTAGATATCGTTGACACCGAGCGCAATGACGTATGCCTGACACGCTTTTGCCGGATCCCAATAGCCCTGTTCTTCCGCAAAAGTCTCGATGTACTCTTTTGCGGTCATACCGCCGCGCGAGAACGAATAGCCCGTAAGACCGTTTTTGCGCGCGATATACTGGCCCCACGAATATTCAAACATATCAAAATAGCTGTGCGTGCCGTCCGGGTTCAGGCGTTCAAACTCGCCCGACGAAAGGCTGTCGCCGACAAAGCCGATTTTCCGAAAGACCGAAGTGTGGCTGTATGCGCCAACGAGACGGTCAAGCGGCTTTTCGTTTGCATCAAAGAGTTCTTTTTCCCAATCCATAACCGTTACCTCCTGCGGTAATTTCTTGATTTCAGTGTAACACAGGACAGGGCCGCGCGCAAGCAAAAAAGCACTCCCGAAAATTTTTCAAAAAAAATTGAAAAAAGACGAAAAAAGTGCTTGACTTTTCCGAAATACATGATATAATAATCAACGTTGACTTCGAGGCGTGGCTCAGTTTGGTAGAGCGCTGCGTTCGGGACGCAGAGGCCGCAGGTTCGAATCCTGTCGCCTCGACCA
>JBGUUS010000182.1:0-3446 GCA_045133675.1 Oscillospiraceae bacterium
GGGCAAAGAAGCTGCCCGCGCTGCACAGACACAGCTTTCCGGTGCGTTGTATGAAGCGATCACCGATGTTAAAAACGCACTGCTTAAGCTGGCGGGTCACCTTTCTGCGTGGGTTGATTACCCGGAAGAGGAGATTCCGGAGGTGGATGAAACCGAGATTCTTGAGGTTGCTTCCGCACAGGTGGAGGCGCTTCGCAAACTGCTTTCGCAGTTTGATACCGGCCGCCTTTTGCGCGAAGGTATCGATACCGTTATTGCGGGTAAACCGAACGTCGGAAAATCCACGCTGATGAATCTGCTGTCGCGCTGTGAGCGCAGTATTGTAACGGATATCGCGGGAACAACGCGCGATGTTGTAGAGGAAACCGTAAGACTCGGTGATCTTGTTCTGCGGCTTTCCGATACGGCGGGTATCCGGGAAACAGCGGATATCGTTGAACAGATCGGTGTTTCGATTGCGAAACGCCGTATGAAAGAGGCAAGTCTCGTTCTTGCGGTGTTCGACGGTTCGACCGCGTGGAGCAGCGAGGATGAAGAAATCCTCAACGAAGCGAAAAATCAGGCGTCGGTCGCTGTTGTCAATAAGAGCGATCTGCCGCGCGTAACGGATCTTGAAAAGATCGAAGCGGCGTTTAAACATACAGTTGTCATTTCTGCGAACGATCCGAATGCAGTTGCTGTTTTGGAAGAGGCGATCCGTGCGGAGCTCGACCTTTCTTCGGTCGATCCGTTTGCACCGATGCTGATGAATGAGCGTCAGCGCGATTGCGCGAGAAGAGCGGAACAGTCGCTCTCACAGGCACTTGAAGCGGTGCAGTTCGGTATGACGTTCGACGCGGTGACGGTATTGGTTGAAGAGGCGATTGAAGCGCTTCTGGAACTGACCGGTGCGCGAGTAACGGATGAAGTTGTGGACGCAGTATTTTCGAACTTCTGCGTCGGAAAATAAAGGGAGGGAACAAAACAATGCCATATGAAATGGGCGAATATGATATTGCCGTAATCGGCGCCGGTCACGCCGGTGTAGAGGCGGCTCTTGCGGCGGCACGTCTTGGTATGAAGACGGTTTTGTTCACGCTCTCGCTTGATTCCATTGCGAATATGCCGTGCAATCCGTCGATCGGCGGAACGGCGAAAGGTCATCTTGTTCGCGAGATTGACGCGCTCGGCGGCGAAATGGCAAAAGCGGCGGATGCAACGTTTCTGCAGAGCCGTATGCTGAATATGGGAAAAGGCCCGGCGGTACACAGCTTGCGCGTACAGAGTGACCGCAGAGCATATCACGCATATATGAAAAAGGTACTTGAGCACCAGGAAAATCTGCTTGTTAAGCAGGATGAGATCGTAGCGGTCACGACGGATGAAACCGGTGCGATCAACGGCGTTACGACACGTCTTGGCGCGCATTATACTGTAAAAGCAGCAATTGTCTGCAGCGGTACGTATCAGCGCGGCATGATTCACGTCGGTGAGGTTTCGTATTCGAGCGGTCCGGATGCCGTTTTGCCGAGCATCGGACTGACGGATCAGTTGCAGGAGCTCGGCATTACGATCCGTCGCTTTAAAACAGGTACACCGTGCCGCATCGCGCGCCGCAGTGTCGATTTTTCGAAGCTGGAGGAACAGAGCGGTGACGATCCGGTTATTCCGTTTTCTTTTGAGACGGAAGGTGAGCTGAAAAACAGGATCGTCTGCTACATGGGCTATACGAACGACAAGACGCACGAAGTGATCCGTGCAAATCTCCACCGTTCGCCGATTTATTCGGGAAGAATCGAAGCGATCGGACCGCGCTACTGCCCGAGCTTTGAAGATAAAGTTGTTCGTTTTGCGGATAAACCGCGTCACCAGCTTTTCCTGGAACCGATGGGCGACGACACGGAAGAGATGTATATGCAGGGTATGTCCTCCTCTTTGCCGGAGGATGTACAGCTTGCGTTTATCCGTACGATCGCCGGTTTTGAAAATGCGGAAATTATGAGAAACGCATACGCAATTGAATACGATTGCTGTGATCCGCTTGAACTTCTGCCGACACTTGAGTTTAAGAGCGTAAAAGGCCTTTACGGTGCCGGCCAGTTCAACGGCACCTCCGGCTATGAAGAAGCGGCTGCGCAAGGCCTTGTTGCAGGTGTCAATGCCGTTCGTTCGATCCGTGGAGAAGAGCCTTTTATTCTCGACCGCGCAAGCTCGTATATCGGTACGCTGATCGACGATCTCACAGTAAAAGGCTGTGATGATCCGTACCGTATGATGACATCGCGAAGCGAATACCGCTTGATTTTGCGCCAGGATAATGCGGATAAGCGTCTGACGCCGCTCGGTTATCAGATCGGTCTGATCAGTGAAGAACGCTATGCGCGTTTCAATGAGAAAATGCGTATGATCGACGAAGAGATCGAACGTCTGAAAAAACAGACGATCTCGCCGAGTGAGGAGTTAAACGAGCTGCTTGTTTCACGTGGAACATCGCCGCTTTCCACCGGTATCCGCGCATCGGAGCTCGTCAGAAGACCGCAGCTTTCCTATGAGGATGTTGTACGTTTTGATTCCAATGCCAAGCCGCTGCCGCGCGCAGTCTGCGAAGAAGTCGGTATCGAGATCAAATACGAAGGATATATTCAAAAACAGCTCGCGCAGGTTAAAGAAATGCGCAAGCTGGAAGCAAAAAAACTGCCGCAGGATGTGGATTACACATCGTTTGCGGGATTGAGCCTTGAAGCAAGAGAAAAACTTGCGAAGATCCGTCCGCTTAATATCGGACAGGCTTCGCGTATTTCCGGTGTCAGCCCGGCGGATGTCTCCGTGCTTCTTATCTGGCTGCAGCAAAAGGAGGGAATGGCATGATCGAAAGAGTATATCTTACGTCTCTGTTTGACAATGCCGGTATCGCATATACCGACAGACAGGTTGAACAATTTGAGATCTATGCGAAAACGCTTGTTGAGTGGAATGAAAAAATGAACCTCACTGCAATTACCGATCCTGTCGGCATTGCGCAGAAGCACTTCCTTGACAGTGCGCTTCTTTTGCAGAAAGTATCGGTGAAAGAAGGCGCTTCGCTGATCGATGTTGGAACAGGCGCCGGATTTCCGTCCGTTCCGTGCGCGATTCTGCGTTCGGATATCAAACTGACGTTGCTCGACAGCCTGAATAAGCGCATCACGTTTTTAACGGAACTGAGCAAAGAAATCGGTGTGTCTTCGAAGTGTATTCATGCACGCGCGGAAGAAGGCGGAAGACAGGCGGATTTGCGTGAAAAATACGATGTGGCAACAGCACGTGCGGTTGCGCATATGCGCGAACTCTCTGAGTACTGCCTGCCTTTCGTTAAGGTTGGCGGAATTTTTGCGGCACTCAAAGGACCGGATCTTGAGCAGGAACTGAATGAAGCGAAAAACGCGATCAAACAGCTCGGCGGCAGAATTGAGCGTGTGGAAGAATAC
>JBGUUS010000183.1:0-5845 GCA_045133675.1 Oscillospiraceae bacterium
GTTTCCGCTTTTGTTCCGTGTGCGCAGGAAGGCGGCGTTTACGAGTTTGCTGACGGTAAGTGGTTCTATAACGAAACGGAAACCAATAGCCTCAGAGAAGAGGCTGCCGCTTTGCTGGCAGAGCTTTTCGGTGAAGATTCGGTGGAAGAATAAGGAAATAACATTGAAAAAGGGCTTGGAGAATCATTCTCCAAGCCCTTTTCTTCTGTATCTATTATACCAAAAATATGCGCATTTTTCAAGACTGTTCATTTGTACCGAAAACGCTATAATGAAAGCAAGGAGGGAGAATATGACGTATTATCATTGTTCACAGGTGTCGGGATTAAAGGTATTGGAACCGAAAAAGCCAACTGCGTTTGATAAACCGGCAAATGTCTATATGACAACATCTTTGCCGATGGCGCTGATGTACAGCATCCGAAATTACGAATACAGCTATGGATACACAAAGGAAGGTCAGATATTTTTCGATGAGTATTTCCCGAATGCACTCAAGATTCTGTATCGCGGTAAAAGTGCAAGCCTTTATATCTGTGACCCTGCCAGCGTTAAACAGACGGAAATCCCGAATGAGGTCGTTTCGGAAGATCCGGTTTGGATCATAGGTGAGATATTGATCCCGGATGCGTATGAAGCGATTCTTGAAGAAGAGAGAAAAGGTACTTTGAAAATATACCGGTATTCCGAGCAGACGGAGAAATCAAGAGAATGGATCCGTTGCGTACAGACAGATATCATCCGAAAAAAGAATCTGATTGATGGGCACGATCCGGATATGGCGGAATATTATCGGACGCATTATCCGCAAAGCTGGGATATTGTGATGTTGGAGGAAAAAGACGGAGAAACGCAGTGAAATGATATCACTGCGTTTTCTTTTTGAGAATGAAGTGTAAACATTTTGTCCGAACGCTCGTTTTTCTTGCGTATCCTGTTGAACTGTGTTATAATTATACGGAATACGAACAGGTGAGGACAGCATGAAGATTTTAGGCATTGACCCGGGCTATGCAACTATCGGATACGGCGTTTTGGATTACCGCAACACGCGTTTTACAACGCTTGATTACGGCGCTATTATTACAAAACCAGAAATCCCGTTTACAAAGCGTTTGCTGCAGATTTACGAAGAAATGTGCGTTATTTTAGAACGCCATAACCCGGATGCCGCCGCAATCGAGAAGCTGTTTTTTACCAACAACAAAACGACGGGTATTGACGTTGCACAGGCACGCGGTGTTATTCTGTTAGCCTGTGAACAGCACAATGTACCGTGCTTTGAATATACGCCGATGCAGGTAAAACAGGCAGTTGTCGGTTACGGCAAAGCCTTAAAACCGCAGATTATGGATATGACGAAGCGGCTTTTACATCTGGAAAAGCTGCCGAAACCCGATGATACGGCTGACGCACTTGCGATTGCAATCTGTCACGCACATGCCGCACCGTCAAGACTGACGATGCAGCTCGGTCAGCTGAATAACAGACGATAAGCGGAGGAAACGATATGATTTACAGTGTAAACGGAATACTCACGGTGGTAGAACCGTATCACGCTGTCGTGGAATGCGGCGGTGTCGGCTTATCGGTTAAGACTTCAATGACGACGATCGCAAAACTGCCGCAGTTGGGCGAAAAAGTGAAACTTTTTACGCATATGGTCGTGCGCGAAGATGCAATGGAGCTTTACGGTTTTTACGAGCAGGCTGAACTTCATACATTCAAGATGATGATCGGCGTATCCGGTGTCGGTCCGAAAGGCGCGATTTCGATTCTCTCGAATCTTTCGCCGGAGCGTTTTGCACTGGCTGTTGCCTCGGGTGATGCAAAAAGCCTTCGTGCACCGGGTGTCGGTCCGAAAACAGCGGAACGCATCGTGCTTGAACTGAAAGATAAGGTTTCCAAAGAGCAGATTGCCGGCGGTATCTCTGCGGCTGACGTACCGGCTGCGGTGGTTACCGAAAAAAGCGGAAATGCAGCAGAGGCAATCAGTGCGCTTGAGGTTCTCGGTTATTCGCGCTCTGAGGCGGCCGGTGTTGTCACGAAACTCGATCCGGCAATGTCCGTTGAAGATATGATTAAATCGGCGCTTAAAGCGCTTGCAGGAAAGGTGTAACGTATGTTTGATGACGAAAACGAATACGGCTTCGAAGAGCGTTTGAGCGCACCGGAGTTTACGTCCAACGACGTTGACACCGAATACTCTCTCAGGCCAAAGACACTCAGCGAATATGTCGGACAGGATAAAGTAAAAGAAAACCTTTCGGTATATATTGAAGCGGCAAAGGCACGCGGAGACGCGCTGGATCACGTTTTGCTGTACGGTCCTCCGGGTCTCGGCAAAACGACGCTTTCTGCGATTATTGCAAACGAGATGAATGTAAACTTACGCATCACCTCCGGTCCGGCCATCGAAAAGCCGGGCGATCTTGCCGCATTGCTCACAAACCTCAGCCCGAACGACGTACTGTTTGTTGATGAGATT
Organism: Oscillospiraceae bacterium; assembly: GCA_045133675.1. Taxonomy (GTDB): domain Bacteria; phylum Bacillota; class Clostridia; order Oscillospirales; family Ruminococcaceae; genus Paludihabitans. The sequence goes on from JBGUUS010000183.1 coordinate 2,489, forward strand.
CATCGTCTTTCCCGTGCTGTTGAAGAGGTTTTGTATCCGGCAATGGAGGACTATGCACTCGATATCATCATCGGTAAAGGTCCTTCTGCGCGTTCGATCCGCATTGATCTTCCGCGGTTTACACTGATTGGTGCAACAACGCGTGCCGGTCAGCTCACCGCACCGCTGCGCGACCGTTTCGGCTGTCTGTTCCGTCTGGAACTGTATACGCCGGAACAGCTTAGCCAGATCATTATGAGAAGCGCCGGTATCCTTGATATTCCGTGTGATTACGACGGTGCTTTGGAACTCGCAAAACGTTCGAGAGGTACGCCGCGTATCGCGAACCGACTGTTAAAACGTGTGCGTGACTTTGCACAGGTTTTGGGCGACGGTACGATTACGAAAGAGATCGTTGATCTTGCGCTCAATAAGCTGGAAATTGACCATCTCGGTCTTGATAACTCCGACAGAAGAATGCTCACGACAATCATCCGCAACTATCGCGGCGGTCCGGTCGGTCTGGAAACGCTTGCTGCTGCAATCGGTGAGGAAGCGGTCACAATCGAGGACGTCTATGAGCCGTATCTGATGCAGATCGGTTTTCTTGCACGCACACCGCGCGGACGCTGTGTTACCGCGTTGGCTTATGAACACCTTGGCATCGTCCGCAATGATGACGGACAGATGCGTTTTTAAAACCTGTCTTTAACAGAAAGGAATTGCCTTACATGCGTTATGTAAAGGATTTTGCAGATTATGAAATGATCGATACCAGCGGCGGCGAAAAGCTCGAGCGCTGGGGCGATAAAGTATTGGTTCGTCCGGATCCGCAGATCATCTGGGATACGCCGAAAGAGAATGTGCTTTGGAAAAAAGCGGATGCCCGTTATCTTCGCTCCAACAAAGGCGGCGGCGCGTGGGACTATTTCAAGAAGCTTCCGGATAGCTGGACGATCAAATACAGGGAGCTGACATTCCGTATTCAGCCGACCGGTTTTAAACACACCGGTCTTTTCCCGGAACAGGCAGTAAACTGGGCGTATTTTATGGATCTGATCAAAGCGCAGAACCGTCCGATTCGCGTACTGAACCTTTTTGCATATACCGGCGGCGCGACGCTTGCATGCGCGGCGGCAGGCGCCGAAGTTTGTCATGTTGACGCTTCGAAAGGTATGGTAGCCTGGGCGCGCGAAAATGCAGCGCTTTCCGGACTTTCCGATCGCCCGATTCGCTGGATTGTTGACGATTGTGAGAAATTTGTTGCACGCGAGATTAAACGCGGCAAAAAATACGACGCCGTTATCATGGATCCGCCGTCTTACGGCAGAGGTCCGGGCGGTGAAGTATGGAAACTTGAAGAACAGATTTATCGGATGGTAGATCTTTGTGCGGGCGTTTTGTCGGATGATCCGCTCTTCTTTGCCTTGAATTCGTATACCACCGGTCTTCCGCCTTCGGTTATGCAGTATCTGTTGAGCGTAACGGTAGGCAAGAAGTTCGGCGGAAAGGTAACTGCCGATGAAATCGGTCTTCCGGTAACCGAAACCGGACTGGTGCTTCCGTGCGGCTCCACCGCAATCTGGGAGCGATAATCTGAATTAAAAGGAACGATCACATGAACGATTTGATTCAATTTCAGTGTGTATCTTTTGAATACAGCGGTGATGAAGAAAAAGCCGCCGTCCCGGTTCTGCGCGATGTTGACCTGACGATTAAACAGGGCGAATTTGTTGCAGTTCTTGGTCATAACGGATCGGGTAAATCGACACTCGCGAAACACATCAACGCGATTTTGCAGCCGACGGACGGAATCGTCTATGTTGAAGGTATCAACACAAGTGATGACGATCTGATTTTTGATATTCGCAGCCGTGTCGGAATGGTTTTCCAAAACCCGGATAACCAGCTGGTTGCAACGGTTGTTGAAGAGGATGTTGCGTTCGGTCTTGAGAATATGGGCGTACAGCCGGACGAGATCCGCAGACGCGTCGATGAAGCGCTGCAGGATGTCGGTATGTATGAATTCCGCGAACACGCACCGCATCAGCTTTCGGGCGGTCAGAAACAGCGCATCGCGATTGCCGGTATTCTTGCAATGCAGCCAAAATGTATCGTACTCGATGAACCGACCGCTATGCTCGATCCGAAAGGCCGTCGCGAAGTATTGAAAACGATTCGCCGACTGAATAAAGACTACAATACGACTGTTGTGTTCATTACACATTTTATGGATGAAGCAGTTACAGCTGACCGTGTTGTTGTCATTGACGGCGGACGCGTTTTGATGGATGATGTTCCGCGCGAGGTCTTCCGTCACGTAGAAGACTTAAAACGTGTCGGTCTGGACGTTCCGCAGGTAACGGAGCTTGCATATCTGCTTCGCAAAGAAGGCGTCGCGATTCCGGAGGATATCCTGACGGTTGAAGATTTCACCGAAGCATTCAAACATTTAATGGAGGCGTAAGAGCAGTGGCTATTATTAAAACCGAGCATCTCACGCATTGTTACAGCCGCGGCACACCGTTTCAGAAAGTCGCGGTAAACGACATCAATATTGAAATCGAAGAAGGCGAACTTGTCGGTGTAATCGGCCATACCGGCTCCGGCAAATCGACTCTTATTCAGCACCTGAACGGTTTGCTCAAACCGGATTCGGGTAAAGTATATATCGACGGAAGCGATATTTTTGAATCAAAAGAAACGCTGCAGAAAACGCGCTTCAAAGTCGGCCTGGTGTTTCAGTATCCGGAATATCAGCTGTTTGAAGAGACGGTTGAAAAGGATATCGCATTCGGTCCGCGCAACCTCGGAATGAGCGAAGAAGAGGTTGAAGAGGCTGTTAAACACGCGATGGAAAGCGTCGGTCTTTCGCAGTCGATTCGTCAAAAGAGTCCTTTTGAGCTTTCCGGCGGTCAGAAACGTCGCGTTGCGATTGCCGGTGTTATTGCAATGCGCCCGAAAGTACTGATCCTCGACGAGCCGACAGCAGGTCTGGATCCAAAAGGCCGCGACCGTATTCTTTCGCTGATTGAAGCGTATCACCGTGCGGAGAAAAACACAGTTCTTCTCGTTTCGCATAGTATGGAGGATATCGCAAAATACGCATCGAAAGTTTTGGTTATGAACAAAGGTTCGGTATTCTCTTACGGCACGGTTGAAGAAACCTTTTCCCGCGCTGCTGAGATTGAAAAAATCGGACTTTCTGTTCCGCAGGTAACAAAACTTTTTGATTCGCTTGAGAATGCAGGCTTTGTATTCAATAAACAGGTATACAGCGTAGAGTACGCGAAAAAGCTGCTTCTGCGCGCACTGGAATCGAAAAAGGAGGGAAAATAAATGCTCTCTGATATCACGATAGGCCAGTATTTCCCGGGA
>JBGUUS010000184.1:0-10903 GCA_045133675.1 Oscillospiraceae bacterium
CGGATCTCCTTGAAAATCTGGTGTGCGATCATACGGTCGCGCTCACTCAGCTCGATGTTTTCGATGAAGTTGAACGCTTCGATAACCGACATTTTACAGAATTCACTGATATTCTTTCCGCCGACGGTTACAGCAAGGATCTCTTTTTTGAGACGCTCACCTTTACACTCCGGACAGAGCATTGTACTCATGACCTGTGTGATTTCGTAGCGGATAAAGCTCGACTGTGTCTCGCGGAAACGGCGTTCAAGGTTGTTGACAATACCTTCGAACTCCGTCATATACGTACCTTCGCCGTATTCATTGCGGCGCGTCATCTTGAAGCGTTCACCCTGCGAACCGAAAAACAGAACGTCTTTTGCCTTCTGCGGTAAGTCTTCAAACGGCGTATCAAGCGAAAAACCGTAGTGCTCGCCAAGTGCTTCATAATACATCTGTGAGATTGTTCCGCCGTCACCGCCGAAATACCAGCCGCTTGCTTTGATCGCACCGCCGCGGATCGAAAGATTCTTGTACGGAACGATCATGTCCGGGTCAACTTTCATAAACGTGCCCAGACCGGTACAGTGTTCACACGCACCGGCCGGATTGTTGAAGGAGAACATAGCCGGTTCGAGCTCGCCGATGCTGACGCCGTGATCCGGGCAGGCATAGTTTTGCGAAAAGAGGATATCCTCCTGACCTTCTACGGTGACAAGTGCCAATCCGCCGGTGAGTCCGAGTGCGGTCTCAAGCGAATCGCTCAGACGCGAACGGATATCCGGTCGTACGATCAGACGGTCTACCACGATCTCTATGGTGTGCTTTTTATTCTTGTCGAGCTTGATCTCTTCGGTCAGCTCATACATATTGCCGTCAACACGGACGCGGACATAGCCGCTTTTGCGTGCCGCTTCAAATTCCTTGGCGTGTTCGCCTTTTCTGCGGCGAACGACAGGCGCCATAACCTGAATACGGGAGCGTTCCGGCAGTGCGAGAAGCTGATCGACCATCTGATCAACCGTCTGCTGTTTGATTTCACGACCGCATACCGGGCAGTGCGGAATACCGATACGGGCGTACAAAAGACGGAGATAGTCGTAAATCTCCGTTACGGTGCCAACAGTGGAACGCGGATTGCGCGAAGTTGTTTTCTGATCGATCGAAATCGCCGGAGAAAGGCCTTCAATCGATTCAACGTTCGGCTTTTCCATCTGTCCGAGGAACTGACGCGCATACGACGAAAGGCTCTCCATATATCGGCGCTGACCGTCAGCAAAGATCGTATCAAAAGCAAGCGAAGATTTACCCGAACCGGAAAGGCCGGTCAAAACGATCAGCTGATCGCGCGGAAGTTCCACGTCGATGTTTTTCAGGTTATTCTCTTTCGCACCTTTGATAATGATTTTATCAATTCCCATATTACATCTCCTGTAATTTTGCAATCTTATCACGCAGATATGCCGCGTGCTCAAATTCAAGCAGCTTTGCCGCAGCTTTCATCTCGGCTGTCAGCTTCTTGATCAGTGCATCGCGCTCTGCTTTCTTCATCTTGCGCGCCTTGATCATACGGACGTCGGTGTCTTCTTTTCTGGAAATTTCGATGACATCGCGAACATCCTTTTTGATCGTCTGCGGAGTGATACCGTGTTCTTCGTTATACGCCATCTGGATTGCGCGGCGGCGGTTTGTCTCCATAATTGCACGTTCCATCGAACCGGTGACCTGATCGGCATACATGATAACGCGGCCGTTTGCATTACGTGCGGCACGTCCGACTGTCTGAATCAGCGATGTTTCGGAACGCAGGAAGCCTTCTTTATCCGCATCGAGAATGCAGACGAGAGAGACTTCCGGAATATCCAGGCCTTCGCGAAGAAGGTTGATGCCGACAAGAACATCAAATTCATCCATACGGAGATCGCGGATGATCTCCATGCGCTCGATCGTATCGATATCGTGGTGCAGATAGCGGACACGGACATCCATACCTTCAAGATATGCAGTGAGGTCTTCCGCCATCTTTTTGGTCAGTGTTGTTACAAGAACTTTCTCTTTCTTCTCTGTCGTTGCACGGATTTCAAAGAGAAGATCTTCGATCTGTCCCTCTACCGGTTTTACAGTGACTTCCGGGTCGACAAGACCTGTCGGACGAATCACCTGTTCCACCGTTTGGGTACTGTTTTCTTTTTCATACGGACCGGGCGTTGCACTGACGTAAATCGTCTGACCGGTCTTATCTTTGAACTCGTCAAAATTTAACGGGCGGTTATCGTATGCCGAAGGCAGACGGAAACCGTAATCGACGAGCGTCTTCTTTCGTGCTGTGTCGCCAAAGAACATGCCGCGCACCTGCGGTACGGTGACGTGTGACTCGTCGATAATCAGCAGAAAATCGTCCGGGAAGTGGTCAAGAAGTGTATCCGGTGTACTTCCCGGCTTTCTTCTCGCCATAATACGGGAGTAGTTTTCGACACCTTTGCACGTGCCGATCTCCTGCAGCATTTCCATATCGTAGCGCGTGCGCTGGTCGATGCGCTGTGCTTCGATATACATCTGGTTGTCTTTAAAATATTTCACGCGCTCGTCGAGTTCATCCTCGATTTCGCGCAGAGCATCCTGCATTTTGTCCGGCGAGACGATATAGTGCGATGCCGGATAGATCGCAACATGATCAACGACACTTTTGATCTCACCGGTGAGCGGATTGATCTCACTGATGCGGTCCACTTCATCACCGAAGAACTCCACACGGATCGCGGTCTCGAACGCATACGCCGGATAGATCTCAACAACATCGCCGCGGACACGGAACTTGTTGCGGATGAAGTTGATATCGTTTCGTTCATACTGAATACCAACAAGGCGGCGCAGCAGATCGTCGCGTTCCATAATCATGCCCGGACGCAGCGAGATGACCATTGTGCGGTAATCAATCGGGCTGCCGAGCGAATAGATACAGGATACACTCGCAACGATGATAACATCGCGGCGCTCCGCAAGTGCGGAAGTTGCCGAATGGCGCAATTTATCGATCTCGTCGTTAATTGCGCTGTCTTTTTCGATATACGTATCCGTGTTCGGGATATACGCCTCCGGCTGGTAGTAATCGTAGTAGGAAACAAAATACTCGACCGCGTTTTCCGGGAAGAACTCTTTAAACTCCGAGCAAAGCTGTGCTGCAAGGATTTTGTTGTGCGCCAGAACAAGCGTAGGACGGTTCACCTTTGCGATGACGTTAGCCATCGTAAAAGTCTTGCCCGAACCGGTAACACCGAGCAGCGTCTGTCCGTTATCACCGCGGTTTAAACCGGCTACAAGCTCTTCGATTGCCTGCGGCTGGTCACCGGTTGGCTGATACGGCGCTACAAGCTTGAATTTTCTCTCCTGCGGATCCATCGAATTCCTCCTTCCGCGTTCCCGATGAAGAACAAGTGTTTGCAAGTGATATCATACTGCAAAACAGGCTTTTTGTCAATGGAGTGCAGTATGGATAAAGTACGAAAAGGCAGAAACGCGGATACGTTTCTGCCTTTTCGTATAGAATGTCAGACTTAAATTTATTGCGGCAGATCGGTGTGCTTTAAGTCAAGGAATACCGCTCCATGATCGAACACCAGAGACCGTCTGCAACGACGATGTGATCCACCAGATTGATTTCAAGCGCTGCCAGTGTGCGTTTTAAGTCCCGTGTCAGCAATACATCGTCGTTAGACGGGATTGCAAGTCCGCGCGGATGATTGTGTGCAAGCACTGCACAAGCAGCATTGCGGCGGATCAGCCGTTCTGCAATCTTCTTGGTATCGATATACGAGGAGGTTACATTACCCTCCGAAACGATATCACAGCCGAGAAGATGCAGCGAACTGTCAAGACTCAGCAGCATAACGACCTCGTTCGTATAGCCGACATAGCACTGTACCAGATATTCGCCGATTTTACGGGAATCATCAAGCAGAATATGCTGTTCACGGCGGTCAGAAAGGTATACGCGCGCCATTGCCGGGATCATTTTGATCAGCGCAGCGGTGTTTTCGGTAATACCTTTTACCTGCATCAGTTCGTCGATATCCGCCTCAAAAACAGCGGAGATACTGCCGAAATGCTGCAGCAGCAAATGACCGAGTTCGTTGGTATCGCGGCGCGGTACCGAATAGTACAAGAGGATTTCGAGCATTTCATGCGGTTCAAAGCTTTCGATTCCCTGTTCCAGAAAACGCTTGCGCATTCGTTCGCGATGACCGCTGTGCGGTGCTTTCTCCTGTGCCATACTGATTCCTCTGAAATCTTATTTGATGCCGTACTGGTCGAGATATGCCTCCATGCGGCCTTTCATCTCGTCATCGATGTATACTTTGCCGTCAACCTCAACGTTGTGAAGTGCTTCGATGATCTCACGAACGGTTACGATCGGGTAAGTTTTGATGCCGTAGTTCTCGTAGATCTCCTGAACTGCGGATTTATCGCCCTGGCCGCGTTCCATACGGTCAACGGAGATGATGAGAGCTGCAACATCAACGTCGCCGCATGCTTTGAGGATCGGCAGAGTCTCGCGAACAGCCGTACCTGCGGTGATAACGTCCTCGGTGATAACAACGCGGTCGCCGTCGTGCAGTTTGTAGCCAACGATGGAGCCGCCTTCGCCGTGGTCTTTTTCCTCTTTACGGTTGAAGCAATAGTTGGTGGAAATGCCGTAACGGTTATAAAGAGCAGCTGCGGTGGTTACGCACAGCGGAATGCCTTTGTAAGCCGGACCAAAGAGAGCGGTGTAATCCTCGCCGAGGTTTTCTTTGATGCAGGAAGCGTAGAATTCGCCGAGTTTAGCGATCTGCTCGCCGGTTTTGTAGTTACCGGTGTTTACGAAGTACGGAGTTTTACGGCCGCTTTTTGCGGTGAAATCGCCGAAGGTCAATACGCCGGAGCGTACCATGAATTTGATAAATTCCTGTTTATAGCTGGTCATGATGATCTCTCCTGTTTTTTAAAATTGTCCTGCGGATTGCTCCGCATACTTGTATGTATTATACCCTACATTTCGCCGCGTGGCAAGATATTCCGAACGGATTTTCTCAGAGTTTCCGGAAGATATCGAGCGTATGATGCGAATATCCGAGCATATCGGTTCGTTTGCACGTTGCAAGATGATATCGGATATAAAGCTGATACGTGTCTTCGTCCATCTTGCTCAGTGCTTCACGCATATGATTTGCGTATCCGTCCGATGCAAGAAGATGCAGCGGTTCAACCGCAAAACAGCTGCGCAAGGAAACGATGTCTTCTGTCCGGTACAGTTCAAAGATATCCCACGGGTTCGAGAACGTTTCAAACGTTTCGGTATCCAGCATACATTTGCGGATGATGTTATGAATCTCGCCGCGGATAAAACCGTAATTTAAAATACTGGCGTCACCCATACAGTATGCCGCAAAAATGATTCCGCCTTTCTTCGTGACACGGATCGCTTCGGAAAGTGCTTGATGCTGATCTTCCTTGGTATAGAGATGGTACATCGGGCCGAGAAGCAGTGTGATATCAAACGTATCATCCGCAAAGCAGGAAAGATCGAGCGCATTTCCCTGCCGGATTGTCACTGGTTCGCCTTTCTGCGTGTTTTGCCTGAAGATTTCAATGTTGTGTTCGACAAGTTCAACCGCGTCAACGCGATATCCCTGCTGTGCCAGTGCATGGCTGTATCTGCCGGTACCTGCGCCGATTTCAAGTATCCGCATACCGGGATTGAGATACTTTTGAATGTACGTCATTGTTGTGATAAATTCCACAGCTCCGTGACGCGTGGTAAGACGGCCGTCTTCATCGTAGTTTTGATAATAGATGTCCAGATAACTCTGTTCGCTCATTATGATTCCTCCTGCTGATAAAATAAAAAACAGTGCAAGCTTCAAAAAGAGCCTGCACTGTTAACAACGTGATTTAATTTGCGAAAATCAGTTCCGCATATTTTAATCAGAGTATAACAATGTAAGCCCGGTACCGGACGGCCACGGCCAAGCGGTAACGGACGGCATAACGATATTTGCACAGCGATCGTTAAGACGGTACATTGCATATCCCTCCATAAGATTTAAGTTGATAATAGCACCGGACAAAGCGGCTGTCAAGATTTATCTTGAAAACGTGTGCGTTTTCTGTTATGATTCTGTCAGTAAGTTTGCGAGGTGCTGTATGAAAAGCTTTGTGATCACCGAAAACGACGCGAATCAGCGTCTCGATAAATTCCTGCAGAAAGCGGTTCCGCTTCTGCCAAAAAGTCTGATGTATAAATCCCTGCGTACAAAACGCATCAAGTTAAACGGAAAACGCGCCGAGATCTCGACCCGCCTTTCGGTTGGCGACACCGTTTCCCTTTACTTAAACGACGAATTCTTCGCAGAAGACAAACAGGCGTACGATTTCCTTGCCGCTCCGGCTGATATCGACCTTGTTTACGAAGATGAGAACATCCTGCTCATCAACAAGCCGGCCGGTCTTTGTGTCCACGAGGACAACGACAACACGCCGGACACGCTGATTTGCCGAATTCAGCACTATTTGTACGAAAAAGGCGAGTTTTTACCTGAAAAGGAAAGCTCCTTTACACCGTCTTTGTGCAACAGAATTGACCGAAACACCTCCGGAATCGTCATTGCGGCAAAAAATGCCGAGACTTTGCGTATCTTAAACGAGCGAATCAAGGAACGCGAACTGCGCAAATTCTACCTCTGTGTTGTAAGCGGTTCTCTTTCTCCGAAAGAGGCAACGCTCAAACACTTCCTGCTTCGCAGACCGAACGAAAGTCTCGTTCACGTATTTGATCAGCCGCATCCGGACGCACGCACGATTCTCACGAAGTACAAAGTGCTCGATAAAAGCCGCGAAAATTCCCTGCTTGAGGTTGAACTGCTGACCGGCAGAACGCACCAGATCCGCGCACACATGGCACATATCGGTCATCCGCTGATCGGCGACGGCAAATACGGCAGCAACGCCGTAAACCGCAAGTACGGTCAGAAATATCAGCTTCTTTGCTCGTATAAGCTGACTTTCGCCTTCTCCGATACCGACCATCTTCTCGGCTATTTAAACGGACGTACGTTCTCGGTGAACGATGTCTGGTTCAAAGAGAAATTCAAAGAACTGTTCTGAAAAAACACCCGAAGCAAAACGCTTCGGGTGTTTTCGTTATGCAAAGATATTGCGGAGTTTCTGCATCGTTTCTGCATCGGGTACCGCAAATTTCTGCGGTTCAACACCGAGTGCGCGATACTTATTGTCGCCCATCGCGTGATACGGCAAAAGCTCAATCTTTTGTACCTTACCGCAGGAATCGAGAAAATCTTTGATCTGCCGCATTTCGTCTTCGGAATCGTTAATTCCCGGGATAACCGGGATGCGGATCCAAACGTTTGCTCCGGCTTCAAGCAATTTTTGCAGATTGCGAAGAATCAAATCGTTCTCCACTCCCACGAACTGTTTGTGCCGTATGGAATCAAAACACTTGATATCATACAGAAACAGATCGGTATACGACAAAACCCGCTCAAACGAGGAAAACGGGATGTGACCGGCAGTATCAACCGCTGTGTGCAGTCCTGCCTTTTTGCATTCGCGCAATGCTTCTTCCAGAAAATCGATTTGAAGCATACATTCACCGCCGGAGAACGTAACACCGCCGCCGGAGTTTTCATAATAAGCGCGGTCCTTTACGGCCTCTTCAACAATTTCCGTTACGGTGTATTCCCTGCCGCAAACCTTTCTGGCATCTGTTGGGCAGAAAAGCGCGCACCTGCCGCAGAGTGTACAATTATCAGGCGTTTTGCAGATCTTTTGACATTTACCGCAACCGGTACACTTATCGCGGTAGAAGAGCATCTGCGGCTTTGCACTTTGGCTCTCCGGATTATGACACCACGCACAGCGCAGGTTGCAGCCTTTTAAAAACACGGTGGTACGAATCCCTGGACCGTCAACATAGGAATTGCGCTGGATATCAAAAATCGTAGCTGTCATTTAAGCGACGTCCTTTCGATAATGTCATCCTGAATCGCATCGTCGAGTTTTACAAAATAGTCGGAGAAACCGGAAACGCGCACACGCATCGTTTTAAACGCATCCGGTGCAACTTTTGCCTTTTTAAGATCCTCCGCCGAAACGTAGTTCAGCTGGAAATGAACACCGCCGTTTTTAAAGTATGCTTCCAGCATATCGACCGTTTTTTCAAAGCTCTCGTCGTTTTTGACGAGCTGTTCGTCAAGCATCAGGTTTGTGATCGTCTGACCGCAGCCGATACCGGTCGGATCCGCTTTTGCAACGGAATTCAAAAGTGCGGTAAGGCCGTTTCTGTCCTTGCCTTCACCCTGACCGAGACCGAATTTCAGGCTGTCACCGCGTTTTCTGCCATCCGGCGTTGCTTCCATTGCGGCACCGAAATAGCTATGGTGCGGTTTATAACCGATAAGATCGCCGACCAGCCACTGATAGCCGAAGGCATTTTTAACGCCGGTGAGATGGTGATACAGACTGGTATAGAGGCGGTTTGCGATACCGTTGGATCGCGCGGTGTCGTTACCAAAGAAGTCACCTTTTTTAAGAATGACTGTGCGGATATCCTCGTATCCTTCCCAGTTTTTCTCGAGTGCATCGATGAGTTCTTCCATCGTGAGGAGATTTTCTTCGAAAACGAACTGTTTGACAACAATCAGCGAATCGAGCACGTTCGGAATACCGATCAGTGAAGCACCGGAAAGGTTTGGTTCATTGCCTCTGTCGCCGCCCTGCGTGAGGCTTCTTGCATTTTCGATACATCCGTTGAAGAACAGGCTTGAGATATAGCTGATGTCCTTTGCACGTTCTTTGTTGAACATATCGTCATACGCACGGATTTTGTCCATTTCTTCAAAAAGAACCTGTTCGTATGCCGCATAGAATTCATCGAAATCTGCGGCTTTGCGGATCGTATCAGCACGCTGGTGGAACAGGATTTCCATGGAACGGGCAAAGTTTGCAGTTGAAGTAGAGCCGGAAGTCGTACCCGGGAACGCCGGTTCGTTGCAGCCGACGGTCGTATAGCTGACGGCTTTCTCATAGCTTAAGCCACCGATTTCGGTGTAGCATTTGATACGCGGCTCGTCATTTTGGAACGCAATACGCTTGTTCGGATCCTTGCGTTCGCAATCGAGCGCAAAACGGAAGTGTTCTTTTGCAAGCTTTTTCGTCCAACGGAGTGTGACCTCCGGAATATATGTCGGCAATTCTATCAGCGCTTCAAGAATAAGGTGCGAAAGATCGGTGAAACCGTCTTCACCGTTTGGCAGATAGCCGCCGATGCAGAAATGTGACTGACCGCCGCGCGTGAAGTTTGGCGATGCCGGCGAGGTTGCCGCCTGCAGCATTAAGAAAAGTTCCTGCAGATATTCTTTTGCTTCATCGCGCGTGAGCGAACCGGATGCGATATCGGCTTCATAGAAGCTGTTTAAATAACGGTCGAGTGTGCCGACACTGTCCGGATCAGCCGAGAAACAGATGTAAACGGTGAGTACCGCTTCATAAAAACTTTGCGGTTTATTCGCCGGAACACGAAGAAGTGCATCGGCGAGTTTTAACAGATTCTTACGATTGTTTTCCTCTTCGATTTTCTCAGCAAAGATGCGTACTTTTTCACTGCAGAGCTTCGCCCATTCGATGATCGTAACGGCAATCGAACGGAGCGCCTCCAAAAATTCGATCTCTTCCGGTTTTTCGTGTACTTTCAGTGATTCGTCGATTTCTTCGATCATACCAAGAATACCTTTTGCAAGAACCTTGCGGTACTCAACGGTTGCGTGCTGCCATTCCATTGTGGAAAGGTTTTCGACCGGTTTTAAGTAAAAAAGATTCATAACACGTTCAGTTGCGGTGTGACCGACGACATTAAATGCATCGCCGACGACCGTTCCGTCAAACCGGAAAAAGCCGGTGAACCGCGAATACGGCGTAATCTTTGGTTCCTGCTTTAAAATATAATCGCAGACGCGCTTTGATTCCATCTTTTGCTTGGACAAAAAGATATCCATACGGTCGAATTCAACCGGAACGGGTGTGGTGAACATTTCGCCTTTGAGTGTTTTTTTCGTAAGTTCCTGAATCCGTTCAGAAGCACCTTTAACCGGCCATTTTTCAAATACGTCGTCTCTATCGTATCCGAAAAAGGCACTCGGGTTTTCAAACGATTTCTCCCCGGCAAACAGAATGTCCGGTGTGTTCTCTTTGTGACTCATAGTATGACCACCTTTCTGCTGTTATTATAACGGATAGCTCGGATAAAAGAAATGGAGCAGATCATACGCTTGCACTTTTTGGCACTCTTTCTGCTGCTTTTTCTTGCGATATCTTATCGGATTTGCTACAATAAAACCAAGGTGATGCAAATGGAGATGAACTTTCTGATAACCGGAATCAACCGCGTAATCTGGGTTGGAGGCGATGAATACCCGGAAAAACGCAGCGTGTTTACCGATCAGGTGACAAGCAACGAGCTGATCCTGAATCTCTCGGGTGACGCAACCGTTTATTTTAACGGAAAAATTCTGCACGACGGCGAAAACACGATCCGCTTTCTGCCCAAAGGCGAAAACTTTGAATACATTGTCGAACGCCATTCGATCGGCGAAGGATGCATTGATATTTTCTTCGATGCTGATCGTCCGGTTGCACAGGAGGCGTTTAACTTAAATCTTTCTGATAATAAAACCGTATGCAGTTTGTTTAAAAAGCTGTTTTCCGTGTGGGTAGGAAAAAACGAAGGCTATTATTTCGAATGCATTTCCCTGCTCTATAAAATTTTTGCCGAGCTGCAAAAGCAAAACTATATTCCCGAAAATCAGTACCGCGCGATCAAACCGGCTGTGGATTATATCGAAGAGCATTTCCGCGGCGAGAAGATCGATGC
>JBGUUS010000185.1:0-25868 GCA_045133675.1 Oscillospiraceae bacterium
AAATCAATAACCTTGCCTTCGTGGAAAAGCAGGGTGAAGTTTTTGATCATGGAGCCCATATGGGACAGCGGCAGTGCGCTTTTGAGAACACCTTCCGCTTTCTCGCAGTGCGGCATTGTGAAGATCTCTTCGGTCGGCATATTCGCAATAAAGGTTACGCCGGAAGCGGTATCTTCCGATCCGCCCGCCCAGATGTGGTTGTCAACGAGACCGACGCTGAAATCCGTGCCAAGGCTGTTGGTGTAGTGCAGTTCCTTGAACTGTTTGCGGTTCAACAGCTTCGAACGCTCGCGGAGCGAACGGCTGTGTTCACGCCATTTTGCCTCTGCGTCTTTGCCGACGCGAACAGCGGTGAAAATCGCATCCCACAGTGCAGCAACGGCGTCTTCCTCACATTTATCCGGGAATACTTTCTTGGCCCATCCTGCGGACGGAACTGCTGCAACACACCACTGCAGTTCGGATTTATCCATGCGGTCATAGTAACCTTTGAACGCAGCGTGAGAAGCCTTGTTGCGCGCCATCATTTTTGCGGAATCAACGCCTTTCATTGCCTCCGGATCCTCGGAAACGATGCTCAGGAATGCTGCGCCGCGTGCAGCATAGTAATTCATGCTCTCGCCTTCCCATTCCGGAATGGTCTCAAAAACCTCGAGCGGCGAGTTTTCGTAGCGAAGTTTCGTCAGAACCTCATCGCGGAACTGCGTAATAACCTCGCGTGCGCCTGCTTCATACGCTGCTTTTGCAACAAGACGGGCAAAACCGACAGCTTCTGCTGCACAGCGGATAACAAGCTCCTGTCCCTTCTGTACATTCAAACCGAGTTTAACAAGCAGTTCGGCATACTGCTGCTGTTTTTCTAAGAACGTCATAGTGACCTTTCTCCTTTTCGATAACGGAATTTATGGTGTTATTATACCAAGCCGGCTTGGAAAAAGCCAGTATAAAACAGAAAAAGCGTCCCGAAGGACGCTTTTTCATGATTCCGAAAGGAATTATACCAACTCGATTACAGCCATTTCAGCTGCGTCGCCGCGGCGCGGGCCTACTTTAATGATTCGGCAATAACCACCGTTTACGTCTGCGTATTTCGGTGCGATTTCGTCGAACAATTTTTTCACAACTTCTTCTTTTGTGATATAGGCGAATGCCTGGCGTTTGGAGTGGAGATTGTTGTTTTTGCCGAGAGTAATCATTTTCTCAGCCATTGCGCGAACCTCTTTTGCTCTGGTAACGGTGGTTTCGATCTTGCCGTTTTCCAGCAGATAGGTTACCATAGCGCGGAGCATAGCCTGTCTGTGATCAGAGGTTCTGCCCAATTTTCTGCTTCCTGCCATTGAAATTCACTCCTTACTGGTCTAAAGTTTGTGGACGGATCGTTTACTCGTCGTCCGAGGTGAGGTTGAAGCCGAGCGATTTGAGCTTTGCAACGACCTCTTCCAGGGATTTTTTGCCGAGGTTTCTGACTTTCATCATTTCTTCCTCGGACTTGCTGATCAGATCCTGCACCGTGTTGATGCCTGCACGCTTTAAGCAGTTGAACGAGCGAACAGACAAGTCAAGCTCCTCAATAGTCATCTCGAGAACTTTGCCCTGCGGGTCTTCGGCTTTCTTGACCATGATCTCAACATTTGCTGCCTGCTCAGAGAGGTCGACAAACAAATTGAGATGCTCATTCAGAACCTTGGCTGCGAGAGATACGGCTTCCTTCGCGGAGATCGTTCCGTCAGTCCATACCTCGAGTGTCAGCTTGTCGTAGTCAGTAATCTGGCCAACACGAGTGTTTTCTACCGTGTAGTTCACCTTTAATACAGGCGTGTAGATGCTGTCAACCGGAATTGCACCGATGGTAGTAGCCATTTCAGCCTTGTTGCGTTCCGCCGGAACGTAACCACGGCCTTTGTCGATGACGATTTCCATGCGAAGTTTTGCACCTGCACCGAGAGATGCGATGTGCATACCCGGATTCAGGATTTCAACTTCTGCGTCGGTTTTGATATCGCCGGCAGTGACCTCGCACTCGTCTTCCGCTTCGATATAAAGCGTTTTCGGAGTGGAGCCGTAAAGCTTAGCGGTCAGGCTCTTGATATTCAAAACGATTTCGGTGACGTCCTCTTTCACACCCGGAATGGTTGAGAATTCGTGCTGCACACCATCAATTTTGATGGATTTTACCGCAACACCGGGAAGCGAGGAGAGCAGTACACGTCTTAAGCTGTTGCCCAAAGTGGTACCGTAGCCACGCTCGAGCGGCTCGAGAACAAATCTTCCGTAAGTGCCGTCCGACTTCATTTCTGCCGTCTCAATTCTTGGCTTTTCGATTTCTATCATTCTAAAACCCTCCTGTCTGCAGTATCATTCTGCACGCATATGACCCATTCCTAATAAAATCAGTCGTACGAATGATTATTTCGAGTAATACTCGACGATCAGCAGTTCCTGAACGTCAAGGTCGATGTCCTCGCGGTTCGGAAGACGAACAATTTTAGCCTCGAGGGTTTCTTTGTTCATTTCCATCCACATCGGAACCGGGCGAGCGCCGCAAGTCTCAACGATTGCTTTCAGTTTGTCAGTGCCACGGAATTTCTCGCAAACGGAGATAACGTCGCCTGCTTTAACCTGATAAGACGGGATGTCTACGCGGCTGCCGTTTACGTTGAAATGACCGTGAACGACGAGCTGACGAGCTTCTGCTCTGGAAGTAGCCAGACCCAGTCTGTAAACGATGTTGTCGAGACGGGACTCGCAGATGCGGAGCAGGTTCTCGCCGGTCATGCCCGGAAGACGCTCAGCCTCGTTGAAGTAACCTTCGAACTGACCTTCAAGAATACCGTAGTAACGTCTGGTCTTCTGTTTTTCTCTCATCTGAATACCATATTCAGAGATCTTTTTGCGGTTCTGACCGTGCTGGCCCGGAGCGTAAGCTCTGCGGGTGAAGGAGCATTTGTCAGAGTAGCATCTTTCGCCTTTGAGGAACAGTTTAGCACCCTCACGGCGGCACATTCTGCAAACCGCATCAGTATATCTTGCCATTACTGGTTACACCTCCTGGTTTAATTGGATGCTGTTAAAATACAGCGGAAGTTTCTTTGCACAAGCGGATTATACGCGACGTCTTTTCGGCGGGCGGCAGCCGTTGTGTGCGATCGGGGTAACGTCCTTGATCATGGAAACTTCGAGACCAACTGCCTGCAGTGCGCGGATAGCAGCCTCACGTCCAGATCCCGGGCCTTTAACGTATACTTCAACGGTTTTCAGGCCATGCTCCTGAGCTGCGCGAGCTGCTTTCTCTGCAGCGGTCTGTGCAGCAAACGGAGTGGACTTTTTGGAACCTCTGAAGCCCATTTCGCCGGCAGAAGCCCACGAAATTGCGTTGCCCTGAACGTCGGTAATGGTGATGATGGTGTTGTTAAAGGTAGACTGGATATGAACAGCACCACGCTCGATGTTCTTGCGTTCGCGGCGTCCTCTACGAACAACTTTTTTTGCTGTTGCTTTCGTTGCCATCGTTTAGCCTCCTTTATTTCTTCTTGTTAGCGATCGTCTTCTTCGGACCTTTGCGGGTACGAGCATTCGTTTTAGAACGCTGACCTCTTACCGGGAGACCCTTTCTGTGGCGGGTTCCGCGATAGGAGCCGATCTCGATGAGACGTTTGATGTTGAGTGCGGTGTCTCTGCGGAGGTCACCCTCAACGATGCAGTTTTTGTCAATGTAATCTCTCAGCAGAGAAGCCTCGTCCTCTGTCAGGTCTTTAACGCGGGTATCCGGGTTAATGCCTGTTGCTGCGAGAATGTCTCTTGCTGTTTTCGGACCGATACCGTAGATGTAAGTCAAACCGACTTCGATTCTCTTCTCTCTCGGCAGGTCAATACCGGCGATACGAGCCATTCAGTTGCACCTCCAATGCAGTGTGCGTCAGGATTAGCCCTGGCGCTGTTTGTGTTTCGGGTTCTCGCAAATAACCATGATGCGGCCTTTGCGGCGGATAACCTTGCATTTTTCACATATTGGCTTTACCGAAGGTCTTACTTTCATTTGAAATTTACCTCCTAATCGGCTTACCGGAAAATTCCGGCTGGCTGTCGTTTTATTTCGAACGCCATGTGATGCGTCCTTTGGTTAAATCGTACGGCGACATTTCCACCGTTACCTTATCACCCGGAAGAATACGAATGAAGTTCATTCGAAGCTTGCCGGAGATGTGGGCTAAAATTGTGTGTCCGTTCGGAAGTTCTACCTTAAAGGTAGCGTTCGGCAGTGCGTCAGTTACAACGCCCTCAATTTCGATAACATCTTGTTTAGACAAGCGGTTAACCTCCCTGTTCGGTAACTGTGTCTGCATAATTGAACTCATGCAGCGCACGTCTTAGTTTTCGGTCTGTATCCATTCCGTTCATATCGAAGGACCGGTCCATCGGCAGCAGGTGCCGCGGATTTTTGCGCTTTGGCTCTGCGAGCTTTCTGCGCTTGCCGTCTGCTATCCAAGCGGACGTGTCATCGGTTTTTACAACCAGATAACAGCGGTCTTTGTCGTGTCCGGAACAGGATCTTACGACCATACCTGTCTGGATCTGCACGTCTTTCCTCCTTACCGTACGGTCAGGATTTTTGCACCCTCTTCTGTGATCAGAACTGTGTGCTCAAAGTGTGCAGACAAGCTGCCCGATTTCGTTACGACCGTCCATCCGTCATTGAGCTGGCGGACGCCCGCACCCTGCAGATTGATCATTGGTTCGATCGCGAGTGTCATACCCGCAACAAGCCGCAATCCTCTGCCCGGTTTACCGAAGTTCGGGACTTCCGGGTCTTCATGCAAGCTTCTTCCGATTCCGTGACCGATGAACTCTCTTACCACGCCGTATCCGAACGACTCACAGTAC
The DNA here is from genome assembly GCA_045133675.1 of Oscillospiraceae bacterium. Classification (GTDB taxonomy): domain Bacteria; phylum Bacillota; class Clostridia; order Oscillospirales; family Ruminococcaceae; genus Paludihabitans. The sequence goes on from JBGUUS010000185.1 coordinate 4,882, forward strand.
GTCTGGATTGCGTTTGAGATATCACCGATTCGGTTTCCGGCGGTTGCCTGCGCGATACCCTTCATCAGGCTTTCCTCGGTTACACGAAGAAGCTGATCAGCTTCCGGTGTTACTTCACCCACGCGGAAGGTATAAGCGTTGTCGCCATGGAAGCCGTTGTAAAAAGCACCGACGTCCACACTGACGATATCGCCATCCTTCAAAATCTCATGGGAAGAAGGAATGCCGTGGATAACCCGATCGTTAAGAGATATACAAGCGCTGGCCGGAAAGCCGCTGTATCCGAGGAAGGAGGGTTTTGCACCCGCCTTGACGATGAATTGATGAATTACATGGTCAAGTTCCTTCGTGGATACACCTGCTTTCATATACGGCTCAACAGCCCAAAGAGCTGCGTTGGAGAGCCGGCAGGCCTCGCTCATATCCTTAATTTCTCTGGCAGTCTTCAGGATAACCATTAGGCCTCCAGAGCTTTCAGCGTCAGAGCGATCGTATCTTCGACCTTTTCCTGTCCGTGAACTTCACGAACCTTGCCCTGTGCGCCGTAGTAAGCAATCAGCGGTTCAGTCTGCGAGTGGTAGATCTCCAGACGGGCTTTCACCGTGTCCGGATGATCGTCCTTGCGCTGTACCGTTTTGCCGCCGCATTTATCACAAACGCCTTCAACCGCGGACGGAAGGAAGCTGGTGTGATACGGAGCGCCGCAAACCTCGCAGACTCTGCGTCCGGAGAGGCGCTCGACGATTGCGTCGTCGCTTACTTCAATATCAATGACCTTGTCGATCACGATTCCCATTTTGTCGAGTGCCTCGGCCTGCGGTACAGTCCGGGGAAAACCGTCCAGAATGAAACCGTTTTTGCAGTCATCAGCTGCCAGACGTTCTTTCACCATTGCGATGACAACTTCGTCCGGAACAAGCTGGCCTGCTTCTGTGCAAGCTTTAACAGCCTTTCCGAGCTCCGTTCCGGCTTTGATCGCTTCGCGGATCAGGTTGCCGGTGGAGATGGTCGGGATGTTCAGATGTTTACAAATTACTTCGGCCTGAGTGCCTTTTCCAGCACCCGGGGCACCTAACAAAATCAGATTCATACGATCACCTTTCTCTTACTCAAGGAAGCCTTTGTGGTGACGCATGAGGAGGTAGGATTCGATCTGTTTAACCGTCTCAAGCGCAACGCCGACGACGATGATGATCGAAGTACCGCCCAACGCGACGTCAATCTGGAAGATCGAGTTGAATACGATCGGAGAAACCGCGATTACACCAAGGAAGAGCGCGCCGATCATAGCAACTTTACCAATGATCTTCTGGATGAAGGTCGAGGTCGGTTTGCCCGGACGAATGCCCGGAATCGAACCGTTGTTGTTTTTAATGTTGTTTGCCATCTCAACCGGATTGTACTGCATCGTTACATAGAAGTAGTTGAAGCCAATGATCAGGATGAGATAGAGGATTCCGTAGAACCAGTGAGACGGGGACAGCCAAGCGAGTACATTGTACCAGAAGCTGCCTACCTCCGGGTTCGTGAAGCCACCGATCAAGCTCGGAATCGAAAGGAGCGAGGAAGCAAAGATGACCGGCATAACACCGCTCATGTTTACTTTGACCGGAAGATGAGAGCTCTGACCGCCGTACATCTTTCTGCCGACAACGCGTTTTGCGTAAGTAATCGGAATACGACGTTCTGCTTCGGTCATAACGATGATGAATACGATCATCGCAGCGAAGATCAGAAGAATCAGCGGTACGAGGATGAAGTTTAAGCCACCCTCAGCGAGCTTTGCAATCAGGATTTCGATACCGCCCGGGAGACCCGCGAGGATACCTGCAAAGAGGATCATCGAAATGCCGTTGCCGATGCCCTTCTCCGTAATACGGTCACCCAGCCATACAACGATGCAAGCGCCAGCAGTAAAGGTGAACATGATAACGGCCATAACGAACCATTTTGCCCAACCCGTGTTGTACTGTGCAGCGATTGCACCCTGGCTGACGAGCAGCGAGTAGTAACCCCAGGACTGCAGCAGGCACATGCCGATCATGACCATGCGCTGGATGCGATCCAGTTTTTTGCGGCCGGCCTCGCCCTCTTTCGAGAGGCGCTCCAGCGGCGGGATTGCTACAGAGAGCAGCTGAACAACGATCTGAGCGGTGATGTACGGCGAAACGGACAATGCAAAGATCGTCGCGTTTGCGAAAGCGCCGCCCGAGAACATGTTGAGGAGACCGAAGAAGGTGTTTCCTGCAACCAGATCGTTCAGACCGGCACCGCTTACAAACGGAACCAGCATGTTCGAACCAGCGCGGAAGATCACCAGAATCAGCAGGGTGAAGAGAAGACGTTTTCTCAGATCCGGATTTTTAAATGCACTGCGGATCGTGTTAAACATCTCAGATCACCTCAGCTTTTCCGCCGGCTTTTTCAATCTTTTCCTTAGCCGAAGCAGAAAAAGCAGCCGCTTTTACAGTAAAGCTCTTGGTAACTTCGCCGTTGCCGAGAACTTTAACGCCATCGTTGATCTTTTTGATCAGGCCGCAAGCTTTGAGAGCTTCAGCATCGATGACAGCGTCATTTTCAAACTTGCCTTCAAGATCACCAACATTGATGGTGGTGTATTTGGTTGCAAAAATGTTGACGAAACCTCTTTTCGGTACTCGTCTCTGGAGCGGCATCTGGCCGCCTTCGAAGCCCGGTCTTACACCGCCGCCCGAACGAGCCTTCTGGCCTTTGTGACCTTTACCTGCGGTTTTGCCGTTACCGGAACCGTGGCCACGACCAATTCGTTTCGAAACGTGAGTGGAGCCTTCAACCGGCGCTAACTCGTGCAGTTTCATGTGCGCGCACCTCCTTGTTATTTATCCAAAACCTCGACGAGGTGAGAAACCTTGAAGATTTTGCCTTCGGTAGCGGCATTCTTCGGCTGCTCAGATACATCGCCGATCTTACGCAGACCCAGAGATTTTACGATCTCAATCTGGTCTTTCTGTCTGCTGGCAAGACTTTTAACCAGCTTTACTTTAATCGTATCTGCCATGAAAAGTCCGCCTCCCTTAGTGATAAATTTCCGAAACGGTCAGACCGCGTTTAGCAGCGACCTCTTCAGCAGTGCGAAGTTTAGCCAGTGCGTCGATAGTAGCTCTGACAACGTTGCACGGATTGTTGGAACGAAGAGACTTGGTTCTGATATCGGTGATACCAGCTGCCTCAACGACTGCACGAACCTGGCCGCCTGCGATAACGCCGGTGCCTTCCGGAGCCGGTTTCAGCAGAACTCTGCCTGCGCCGAACTCGCCGATGATCTCGTGCGGAATGGAAGAACCTTTGAGAGAAACCTTGATCAGGTTTTTCTTTGCATCTTCGATGCCTTTTCTGATTGCATCCGGAACCTCGCCCGATTTGCCCATACCAAAGCCTACGATGCCGTTGCCGTCACCTACAACAACAAGTGCTGCAAATTTGAAGATACGGCCACCTTTAACGGTTTTGGAAACGCGGTTAATCGCAACAACGTTCTCTTTCAGATCAAGTGTAGTAGCGTCAATTTTAGCCAAACGAATAACCCCCTGTCTTAGAACTTGAGGCCGCTCTCGCGAGCACCATCAGCCAATTCTTTTACACGACCGTGATAGAGATAGCCGCCTCTGTCGAAAACGACTTCCTCAATGTTTTTCTCAGCCGCAGCTTTTGCGATTGCCTGACCAACTTTGCGAGCAGCCTCTTTGTTGCCGCCGTTGCCTTCAAAAGCTTTGTCCATCGAGGATGCGGAAGCGAGCGTTACGCCGTTTACGTCGTCGATGAGCTGTGCGTAGATGTGTTTGTTCGAGCGAAATACGTTCAGGCGCGGACGCTGTGCAGTACCCGAGATTTTCGCACGGACTCTGCGGTGTCTTTTGAGACGCTGCTCATTGCTGTTAAAGCTTTTCACCATAGTAGCTGTACACTCCTTACTTATTTCTTCTTAGAGCCTTTGCCGGCTTTACCCTCTTTACGCTGTACGTACTCGCCAACGTAGCGGATACCCTTGCCTTTGTACGGCTCCGGCGGACGTTTCTCGCGAACGACCGCTGCAAACTGGCCAACGACCTGTTTGTCCGGACCAGAAACGATTACTTTGTTCGGACCCGGAACTTCGATGCTGATACCGTCGATCTCCGGCATGATTACTTTGTGGGAGTAACCGAGGTTGAGAACCAGGTTTTTGCCCTCTTTAACTGCACGGTAGCCTACGCCGATGATCTCGAGCTCTTTTTTATAGCCGTTGGTAACACCTTTAACCATGTTAGCTACGAGAGTACGGGTCAGACCGTGGAGGGATTTATGCATTTTGCTCTCGGACGGACGGCTAACTTTGATTACGTTGCCTTCCTGAGCAATGATCATGTCTTTGTGGAGCTCTCTGGAGAGAGTGCCTTTCGGACCTTTGACAGTTACGAAGTTGCCGTCGAGGGTAACTTCAACGCCAGCAGGAACCGTGATTTCTTTTCTGCCAATACGAGACATACTTCAGTTCCTCCTTACCAAACGAAAGCGAGCACTTCGCCGCCAACGTTTTCCTGTCTTGCTTTTCTGTCGGTCATTACGCCTTTAGACGTAGAGACGATAGCGATACCCAAGCCTTTCATAACCTTCGGCATATCCTCGCAGTTGGAGTAAATACGCAGGCCCGGTTTGGAGACTCTTCTGAGACCGCTGATTACCGGCGTTTTGTTCTCGCCGTATTTGAGAGTGATGCGGATGATGCCCTGTTTGCCGTCGTCAATTACCTGGAAGCTCTTGAGGTAGCCCTCATCGACCAGGATCTGAGCGATGGATTTTTTCATGTTGGATGCAGGAACATCTACCGTATCGTGTTTTGCTGTGCTTGCATTTCTGATGCGAGTCAGCAAATCTGCAATGCTATCGGTGATTTGCATACCGTAAACCTCCTTGCTCTTCTTACCAGCTAGCCTTCTTCACACCCGGGATCTGACCTTTGTACGCAAGCTCACGGAAGCAGATACGGCAGATACCGTATTTGCGGAGATATGCGTGCGGTCTTCCGCAGATTTTGCATCTGTTATAAGCGCGGGTGGAAAACTTCGGCGTTCTCTGCTGTTTAATTTTCATAGACGTTTTTGCCATTGTTTAATCCCCCTTATTTCTCGAACGGAGCGCCCATCAGGGTGAGAAGCTCACGTGCTTCCTCGTCGGTTTTAGCAGTTGTTACGAACGCAATGTCCATACCACGGATTTTGTCGATTTTATCGTAATCGATCTCCGGGAAAATCAGCTGCTCTTTGATGCCGCAGGAGTAGTTGCCGCGACCATCAAACGAGTTCGGGTTGATTCCTCTGAAGTCGCGAACACGCGGAAGCGCGACGTTGAAGAAACGATCCAGGAATTCATACATTCTGTCGCCGCGGAGGGTAACTCTTGCGCCGACGTTCATGCCTTCACGCAGTTTGAAGTTTGCGATGGATTTCTTCGCTTTGGTAGTAACCGGTTTCTGGCCGGTGATTTTAGCGAGGTCGCCGAGGATGGCATCCATCATCTTCGAGTTGCTGCCTGCTTCGCCGCAAGCAACGTTCAGAACGATTTTATCAAGCTTCGGAATCTGCATAACGCTTTTGTAGCCGAACTTCTTCATGAGAGCCGGTGCTACTTCTTTTGCATAGTACTCTTTCATTCTTGCCATGAGATGCTTCCTCCTTACTTAATTTCTTCGCCGCATTTTTTGCAGACGCGGACTTTCTTGTCGCCGTCTACTTTAACACCGGTGCGGACCGGCTGTTTGCATTTCGGGCAGTAGATTGCAACTTTGCAAGCATAGATCGGAGCCTCTGCTTTAACAATGCCGCCAGTTTCGCCCATTCTTCTCGGTTTAACGTGTTTGGAAACAACGTTGATGCCTTCTACGATGACTTTGCCTTCGCTCGGGCTAACCTCAAGAACTTTACCAGTCTTGCGGGTGCCTTTGTCGTCAGCAAACTTGTCGGAGTATTTACCGGTCATCAAGCATACAGTGTCGCCTTTTTTAACGTGCAGTTTCGTACTCATTGAATCACAGTCCTCCTTAAAGCACTTCCGGTGCAAGAGACAGGATCTTCATGTAATCTTTATCGCGGAGCTCACGAGCTACCGGGCCAAAGATACGAGTGCCTCTCGGGTTTTTGTCTTCTCTGATAATAACAGCAGCGTTCTCGTCGAAGCGGATATAGGAGCCGTCGTCACGACGCAGACCCTTTGCCGAACGAACGATTACTGCTTTAACGACGTCACCTTTTTTTACCGTGCCGCCCGGAGCAGCTTTTTTAACGGAAGCTACAACGACGTCGCCAATGTTAGCATACCTTCTTCTGGAACCGCCAAGCACGCGGATGCACATCAGTTCTTTAGCACCGGTGTTGTCAGCGACCTTGAGGTAAGTTTGCATCTGGATCACAGTGCGTTCCTCCTTTTAAGGTTTAAGCGCAATTATTTCGCTTTCTCGATGATCTCGACTACGCGCCAATTTTTGTCTTTGGACAGCGGACGAGTTTCCATAATCATAACGCGATCGCCAACACCGCAAGCATTGTTCTCATCGTGAGCTTTAAAGCGGATTGTGCGTTTGATGATTTTTTTGTAGAGCGGATGTCTTACGTTATCAGCGATAGCAACTACAACGGTTTTGTCCATTTTGTCGCTTACTACGACACCAACTCTGGTTTTTCTGAGGTTTCTTTCGCTCATAGCTTTAAATCCTCCTTACTGCTCGCTCTTTAATTCGTTTGCACGAATAACGGTTTTGATGCGAGCAATATCTCTTTTTACTGCTGTGATGCGCATCGGGTTATCGAGCTGGTTCACAGCGAGCTGAAAGCGGAGGTTGAAAAGCTCGGATTTCAGGCTTGCCAGCTTTTCGTTGAGCTCAGCCGGGGAAAGTTCGCGGATTTCATTTGCTTTCATTATTGCTCACCACCTGTCGATTCCTTAGTAATGAACTTGCATTTGATCGGGAGCTTGTGCATAGCAAGACGCATAGCCTCACGAGCAAGTTCTTCGCTTACGCCGCCGATTTCGAACAGAACTCTGCCCGGTTTAACGACAGCAACCCAGTATTCCGGAGAACCTTTACCTTTACCCATACGGGTTTCAGCCGGTTTCTCAGTGATCGGTTTATCCGGGAAAACTTTAATCCAAACCTGACCGCCACGTTTGATGTAACGGGTCATCGCGATACGAGCTGCCTCGATCTGGTTGGAAGTAATCCATGCCGGTTCCATAGCCTGCAGGCCGAAATCGCCGTGAGAAACAAAGTTGCCACGGGTAGCTTTACCGGTCATACGACCTCTCTGCTGACGACGGAATTTAACGCGTTTTGGTAACAGCATTATTTACTTCCTCCTTCCTGACGCGGTCTTCTCGGACGACGGTTGTCGTTCTTTCTTTCCGGCGGAAGTTTCGGAGCCGTTTTGATCTGGCCTTTGAGAACTTCGCCTTTGTAGATGAATACTTTAACGCCCAGACGACCGTAAGTGGTGTCTGCCTCTGCGAAGCCGTAGTCAATATCAGCACGCAGGGTGTGCAGCGGAATGGTACCCTCGTGGTAAACCTCTGCACGTGCAATCTCTGCACCGTTCAGACGGCCTGCGCAACGAATTTTGATACCTTTAGCGCCCAGACGCATGGTGCGCTGGATAGCCTGTTTCATCGCTCTTCTGAAAGCGATGCGGCGCTCGAGCTGTGCGCAAACGCTTTCAGCAACGAGCTGTGCGGACATGTCCGGCTGTTTAACTTCAACAATGTTGACGATAACCGGTTTGTTGATCATAGCTTCGAGAGTAGCACGAAGTTTCTCGATCTCAGCGCCGCCCTTGCCGATTACCAGGCCCGGTTTTGCGCAATGAATGTGGATCCGAACTCTTGCTGCGTCGCGCTCGATCTCGATGGTCGGAACGCCTGCTGCGAAGAGGGTCTTTTTGATGAACTCGCGGATCTTGTAATCTTCAACCAGTGTATCGCCGAAAGTGCTCTTATTTGCAAACCAGCGGGAATCCCAGTCTTTGATAACGCCCACTCTTAAGCCATGTGGGTTTACTTTCTGTCCCATAGTTTACCTCCTTCAGCTTATTCCTTTTCTTTTACAACCAGAGTAACGTGCGAGGTTCTTTTGAACACGCGGAACGCACGGCCCTGTGCACGCGGTCTGATGCGTTTGAGCGTCGGACCCGGGCAAACGAAGCACTCAGAGACGAACAGGTCGTCTTTGTTCATGCCGTTGTTGTTTTCTGCATTGGCGATAGCCGATTTCAAAAGCTTTGCAAGCGGCTCGCAAGCAGCCTTCGGTGTGTGTTTAAGAATCGCCATAGCTTTATCTACCGGCTGGTTACGGATCAGGTCCAGAACAATCTGAACTTTACGCGGAGCTATGCGAACATATCTAAGATAAGCTCTTGCTTCCATTGAATAATCCTCCTTCCGGCTCACTTACCGTTGTTCGATGTTTTCGAGCCGGCGTGTCCTTTGAAGGTTCTGGTCGGAGCAAACTCACCGAGTTTGTGACCTACCATATCCTCCGTTACATAAACCGGAACATGTTTACGGCCATCGTGAACTGCAAATGTATGGCCTACGAAATCCGGGAAGATCGTGCTGGAGCGGCTCCAGGTTTTGAGTGCCCGTTTTTCGCCAGTTGCGTTCATTTCAAGAACTCTTTTCAAGAGGACCGGCTGAACATAAGGTCCTTTTTTAATACTTCTGCCCACAGTTATATCCTCCTTTCAATTACTTGTCGTTTCTGCGTTTTACGATGAACTTATTGGAAGGATGATGCTTTTTGCGGGTCTTGTAGCCCAGAGTCGGTTTACCCCACGGAGTAACCGGGCCCGGACGACCGATCGGGGATTTACCCTCACCACCGCCGTGCGGATGGTCATTCGGGTTCATTACAGAACCGCGGACGGTCGGACGCCAGCCGAGGTGACGTTTACGTCCAGCTTTACCGATCGATACGTTCTCGTGAACAACGTTGCCAACCTGGCCGATAGAAGCCATGCAGCGTGCGGATACATTGCGAAGCTCGCCAGACGGGAGACGAACCAGTGCGTAGCCGTTCTCTTTAGCCATGAGCTGAGCCATGTTGCCAGCAGAACGAACGAGCTGAGCGCCTTTGCCCGGATAGAGCTCGATGTTGTGGATAACAGTACCAACCGGAATTGCAGACAGCGGAAGAGCGTTGCCCGGTTTGATGTCTGCGTCCTCGCCAGCGCGAACGTGGTCGCCTACTTTGAGGCCGTTCGGAGCAAGGATGTATGGTTTCTCGCCATCTTCATACTGAATCAGAGCGATGTGAGCGGAACGGTTCGGATCGTACTCGAGAGTAAGAACTTCAGCGTTCATACCGGTCTTCTGACGTTTGAAGTCGATAACGCGGTATTTGTTGCGGTTTCCGCCGCCACGATGGCGAACGGTGATTCTGCCGTAGCTGTTGCGGCCAGAGTTTTTCTTCATCGGTTCGAGAAGAGATTTTTCCGGAGCAACCTTCGACAGGCCGGTGTAATCGGTGACAGTCATCTGACGTCTTGCCGGCGTAGTCGGTTTATACGACTTAATAGCCATAATTTCATTTCTCCTTTTATCGGTTTAGCGAGCAGGTTCTGTCCTGCTCATACATCACCTGAGCGATGATGTTTCCGGATTTTCCGGTTGATTACATCATGCTCTCAAAGAACTCGATGCCTTTGGAGTCCTCCGTCAGGGTAACGATTGCTTTCTTCCAATCGGAAGTGTAGCCCTGGGTTCTGCCCTGGCGTCTGAGGTGACCTTTAACGCGCATGGTGTTGACTTTAGCAACCTTTACGCCGAAGACTTCCTCAACTGCGTTTGCGATCTGGATTTTGTTAGCGTCGATCGCTACACGGAAGGTGTATTTTTTGTTTGCGATACCTTCCATCGATTTCTCGGTGATAATCGGCTTAATGATAATATCGTGAGCTACCATTATGCGTATACCTCCTCGATTTTCTTAACGGCATCAACAACTACTACGAATTTGTCGCAGTTGAGAATGTCGTAAACGTTGAGCGTGTTAACCAGAGCGGTTTTCACGTTTGCGATGTTGTTCGCACTCTTGATGATCATCTGCTCAACTTCCGGCAGAACGATGAGGGTTTTGCCTTCAACGTTGAGTGCTTTGAGCATTGCAGCGATCGTCTTGGTTTTGTAGCTGTCCATGGTGATCTTGTCAACAACGATCATGTTGCCTTCAGCGACCTTGGAGGACAGTGCGGATTTAAGAGCCAGTCTCTTAACTTTTTTGTTCAAGGAGTAGCTGTAATCGCGCGGTTTCGGACCAAGAGCGATACCGCCGTGAGTCCACTGCGGAGCGCGGATGGAACCCTGTCTTGCGTGACCGGTGCCTTTCTGTCTCCACGGTTTGCGGCCGCCGCCGGAAACCTCAGTACGAGTCAGAGTGGACTGAGTGCCCTGACGCTGGTTAGCCAGGTAGTTGACTACTGCTGCGTGCATTACTGCGGTGTTCGGCTCGATGCCAAAGATCTCATTGCTGATGTTCATCTTTTTGACTTCTTCGCCGGCCATATTCCATACCTGAATTCTAGACATTTACGCTTCCTCCTTCCTTATGCTTTCTTGATGCTGCTGCATACAACAACGGTTCCGCCCTTCGGACCTGGTACAGCGCCTTTGATTGCGATGAGGTTGTTCTCAGCGTCAACTTTAGCGACGATCAGGTTCTGAACGGTAACTTTTTCAGCGCCCATGTGACCCGGCATTTTCTTACCTTTGAAGATACGGGACGGATCGGAGATAGCGCCCATGGAGCCTGCGTGTCTGTGAACCGGGCCGGTACCGTGGGTCTCTTTCAAACGGGAGTTGTTCCAACGTTTGATGGTGCCCTGGAAGCCCTTACCTTTGCTCACGCCTGCTACGTCAACGTAATCACCTTCAGCAAAGATGTCTGCTTTGATGATGTCGCCAACATTGATTGCGGAGTCGTCGTCGAGTCTGAACTCTTTCAGAACTCTTTTTGCAGCCACGTCAGCTTTTGCGAAGTGACCTTTGAGCGGTTTGTTCACACGGTTTGCTTTGAGATCAGAGAAACCGAGCTGAACTGCGCTGTAGCCGTCGTTCTCGACGGTCTTTTTCTGAACGACAGCACACGGACCTGCTTCAATAACAGTTACCGGAATGACTTTGCCGTTCTCGTCGAAGATCTGCGTCATGCCGATCTTCTTGCCGATGATGCCTTTTTTCATTTCCTTTTTCCTCCTATTAGGCTATTGGTTGACTTTCGCCAACATGACCTGTTCGCGTATACCGAAATTACAGTTTGATTTCGATATCTACGCCAGCAGGAAGTTCCAGACCCTGAAGTGCCTCAACAGTCTTCTGGGACGGTCTGAGCACGTCGATGAGTCTCTTGTGAGTTCTCATCTCAAACTGTTCGCGGCTGTCCTTATATTTGTGAACTGCGCGAAGGATGGTTACAACCTCTTTCTCGGTCGGGAGCGGGATCGGACCCGAAACTCTCGCACCAGTGCGTTTTGCGGTCTCTACGATTTTCGTTGCCGCTGCGTCGATCAGAGCTGTGTCGTAACTTTTAAGTCTGATTCTGATTTTCTCTTTGACTGCCACTGTCATCGCCTCCTAATAATATTTGCTTGGGGGACCTGACCTTAAGTTTCTTTATCAACACGCACCCGGGTGTTTCATGTTTCTTGACATAAAAAACTCCGAAAACTCTGTTTTACAGACTTTCCGGGTAAGGGTGGACATTCATAACCTCATACGCAATCACATCCGCGACAAGTCGCAGGGATATTGCAGTTACGCTGTTGGTGTGAAATTAAGTGTCGCCCGGTTTAAAATCGGACATACTCCACGGAAAAACCCACACGTTGTGTGGCAACCTCCCGCTTCATCGCATATCTGTTGCAGTCTTGCCTGTATATATTACTACACTCCTAGGAAAAATGCAAGCTTTTTCGAGGTAGAAGGTAGAAAATTTTCAGCGCAAATTTTGTGCAACTTGCCATATCGTCATGATTTCTTCATGGAAAGTTAATTTGACCTTGCTGCCTGCTTCTATTATAATAGAAGTATCGTATTTTGCAAGCGCAAAATGAAATATGAAAAAGAAGGAGGCTTGCCGATGGAGCAATTTTTAACGTTTTTCTCCGAAAAAGGCGGAGAACAGATGACGTTATTCGGGCCGCTGCACTGGATATTGACGCTCGTTGTTATCGCCGGTGTCGTTTTGCTGTATCATTACCGCGAACCGCTGCGGAATATGTCGCTGAAAACGAAAAAAATCATCAGTTGGACGTGTTCGATCATCCTGTTCGTTAATATGACGGTCTATTATGTCGGTCTTATGCTCGTCGGCGAATATTCCGTAAAGCGGCATCTTCCGATCGAGTTCTGTTTCATCACCGGGTACCTGCTGATGTACATTCTGATCTCGAATAACCGCAGACTTTACCGCATCGTGTTCTACTACACGATTATCGGGCCGATGCCGGCGATGATCTGGCCGAACGTATCGGGCGTTGGCACCCGCTATATTTTCTATCAGTTCATCATCAGCCATCACTTTATGATCCTCGTCAGCTTCTACCTGCTGATCGTCCGCCGCTATCACGTATATGCGCGCGATACGGTTCCGGCTCTCGCCTGCGGACTGATCGTCTTCACTGCGGTCTATATCCTCAACATCAACTGGGGTACGAACTACATTATGTCCGCCGGTTTGCCGAAACACATGCTGGAGCTCTACCCGATCCTCGCCTATTTCGACTCACCGTTTTTCTGGCTCGTCCTCTGCGGTGCGGCATTCCTGGCGATCGGTGTGCTGATCTCGTGGCTTCTGCAAGGTCGGCCGAAGCTCAAACGCGTTCGCTGGAGCATTCCGGCGACCCGCTCACATCCAAAAGAAACCAACGCATAAAAAACGCTTCCTATATAATAGGAAGCGTTTTTTGCTGTGCATCACTCTTCGGTTTCTGCCTTCGGCTCTTCTTTTTCGATCGGGAGCCATTTCAATACCGTCTGGATCTTTTCATCCCAGTATTTCCACTGGTGATCGCCCGGCGACTCTTCGTAAGTGAGCTCATAGCCGAGTTTCGTCAGGTGTTTCTTCATCTTGACGTTCTGCTTGTAGAGGAAGTCCTCCGTGCCGCACCACATATAGATTTTCGGGAGTTCTTTGCCGGACTCTGCAAGTTTTTCAGCAAGCGCAAACAGATCGTTGTCACTGCCTTTGATCTTGCTCTTGCTGCCGAAGATGTTTCTCCATACCGGCGACGCGGTGTTGAAGCAGCCTGCTGCATCCAGTCCGCCGGAAAGCGAAGCGACTGCGCCAAAGGTATCGGAAGCGCCGAGACCGAGTTTCATTGCGCCGTAGCCGCCCATCGAAAGTCCGGCTGCGAACGTATCTTCTTTGCGGGTGGACATATTTTTGAAGAACGCGCGGCATTTCGCCGGAACTTCCTCGGAAATATGTTTCCAGTACTTGTGGCCATACTCCATATCGGTGTACCAGCCGAGATGTGTGGTCGGCATAACGACGGCGATGCCCATATCGCTGACGTAGCGCTCGATCGAGGTGCGGCGCTGCCAGATGGTGTGGTCGTCGCTCATGCCGTGAAGCAGATACAGCGTCGGGAACGGTTTATCGGTTGCCGTTCCTTCCATGCCGATCTGTCCGACGGTTTTCTCCGGCAGGATGACGTCCATCGACGTTGCCATACCGAGAACATCGGAAAAATAATTGACGTGTAAAAGTGCCATAGTCATTCTCCTTTGTATTGAATTTGTTATTGGATTTTATTTACAGAGAACCTGTTCGATATACGACCGCAATTTTTCGTATGAAACCGTAAAATACGGCGAACACCAGAACGGCGGCAAGCAAAATCGGAAAAAGCGCTTTTTTCATAAGGACTTTTCCTTTGTATATGCGGCTTATTTTACTTCAAAGTCAGCGTGCAACGGCAGATCGCCTGCATCCGGACCGGCCATAACCGTAAAGGTTCCCGGTTCAACGACCCAGTTATAATCTTTGTCGAGGAGGCGGAGTTCTTTGAAGCCGAGCGTGAATTTGACCGTCTTCGTCTCGCCCGGTTCGAGTTCAACGCGCTTGAAACCTTTGAGCTCGTAAATCGGGCGGACAACCGAGGTATAGTGATCGTCCACGTAGATCTGTGCAACGGTTGCACCCGCACGACTGCCGGTATTCGTAACATCGAGGCTTACTTCAAGTTCGCCGTCTGCCGGAATCACATCGGTCGAAAGCTTCAGATTGCTGAATTCAAACGTTGTATACGACAGACCGTAGCCGAATGCATACAGCGGGTTCCAGTCCATTTCGACGTATTTTCTGCCGCCCGCCGGTTTGCGCGCATAATGGCACGGAACCTGACCGACGGTACGCGGATAACTCATTGTGAGATGACCGGACGGGTTAACGTCGCCAAAGAGAACCTGTGCCGCAGCAAGACCGCCTTTTTCGCCGTTGAAGCCTGCCTGCAGAATCGCCGGGATATTCTCGTTTTCCCATACGCAGGAAACCGGACGGCCCGTGTTCATAACGAGAACAACCGGTGTGCCCGTTGCGTGGATCGCTTTGAGGAAGTCGAGCTGTTTGCCCGGAAGGTCGAGCGTCGTGCGGTCGAAGTTCTCGCCGGAGGTCTCGGTGGAGTCGCCAAGTGCAACGATTGCAACATCCGCTTCTTTTGCGAGCGCAATCGCTTTGTCGATGGTCTCTTCGCCGTGGTCATAGCCGAAGATAACGCGGACACCGCGCGCGTCATTGCGGAACTCGATGCGGACATCGTAACGGCGGCCGCTTTCAAAATAGAACGGAACCATCTGGCTCGCCTCTTTGTCCTCACCCCAGCCGTCGATCAGCAGTTCGCCGTCGATCCAAAGACGCATGCTGTCAAAGCTCGACAGACCGATACGGCCGTGGAAGTTCTTCGGCGAATGCATCCAGCCGGTCCAGCGGACACAGAACTGTTTGGAATCAACCGCCTCGTCCGGTTTGTGATAGATCCAGTTGAAGTTGACCTCTTTATCAAGTCTTGTCAGCACCGGTTCGGTCGAGAAATCGGCTCCGTTGAAGTATTCTGCCGTCCAGCCGTAGTCAATATCGCGGATTCCAGCCTCCGGACGCGGTTTTGCATTGACCCACCAGCGCTCGATCGGTTTGATCTCCGTGCCGAGGATGTTGCAGCCTTTGTCATAGAGGATCTCCGTCTCCGGCGAAACAACGGACTTGATGCCGTCGAGCAGCGTGACCGGCTCAAAGTCCGGTTCAATGCAGTAGTCACCCATAACCGGAACGTCGGCGTTCGGACCGAGTACAGCGATCTTCTTGATATTTTTCGAAAGCGGCAGAAGGTTGTTCTCGTTTTTGAGAAGAACCGCCGTTTTCTGTGCGATTTCGAGCGCTTTGTTCTGATGTGCTTCGCAGTGTACGACCTTCGCTTCGAGCTCCGGATCGATATACGGATTCTCAAACAGACCGAGCATAAATTTGACACGGAGCATACGGGCAACGGACTGATCGAGATCCTCCATCGTAATACCGCCTTCATCGAGCAGTTCTTTCATCAGACGGCGGTATTCTTCGTGCGAATAGTCGGCAAACTGCACGTCAACACCGGCTTTTACCGCTTTCTGCAGCGCCTCTTTCGGTGTTGCGGCGGAATGATGCGCGGTGTGCTGCATGATAATCGCGGTCATATCGGCACGGACAAAGCCCGGCATGCCGTATTTGCCGCGGAGGTACTCGGTAAGAATTTCGTGATCGGCAACGACCGGGAAACCGTCGATGGAGTTATACGAACACATCGTGTCGGTCGCTTTGCCTTCTACAAACGCTTCTTCGAAGACCGGCATCGCATACGAGAACGTATCGTGACGGCCCATCGTGGTCGGTGCACAGTTCAAGCCGCCGATCGGATTGCCGTAACCGGTGTAGTGTTTGAGCTCCGACGCAACGGTATGATCGGTCGCAAGACCTTCACCCTGCAGACCTTTTACAACGGCAGTACCAAGTTTCGTGGAGAGATAAACGTCCTCACCGTATGTTTCTTCGGTACGGCCCCAACGCGGATCACGCGCAAGATCCAGTACCGGCGCAAAAACCTCGTGAATATTCTTTGCACGGGATTCCACCGCAATCGCACGACCCATATCGTAAGCGAGTTCCGGTTCGAATGCGCTCGCCAGCGTGATCTGCTGCGGGAAAATGGTTGCATCTTTACGCATCAGGCCGTGCAGTGCCTCTGCGTGGAAGAAATACGGAATACCCAGACGGGTGTGTTCTTTTGCATATCTCTGCAATTCGTTATGTGCTTTTGCACCGCCGCCAAACAGCGCACGGATACCGCCTTTACGGACGGATTCGTCAATTTTATCCCAGTCAATCTTCGAATAATCCTGGTCGATCTGATCGAGTTTTTCATCCACTGTCATACGCGACAGCAAATCTTTGATCCGTTCCTCGATCGGTGCGTTTTTGTCCAAATACAGCATGATACATTCCCCTTTCATATACCTTTTCGGTACTTTCAGTATACCGCATTTATCGGTTCGATTGCAACCGCTTTTTCAAGTTTCGCGTATAGCGTTCCCACCTGTTGACAATATGTGGTTTTTCCGTTATTATGGAATTGTAGATTCCTGTCAGCCTACGCAAATAAAAGGAGGCCTTTATGAAAAAGTCAATTTCTCTTATGCTGATTCTCATTTTGACCGTCTTCACACTCACCGCCTGTAAAGACCCGATGGCAAAATATCAAAATCTGCCGGACGAGTATGTTGAGGGTACGGACTTCATGAATGGATTCAACCGCAGCGAAAATCTCCGCCAGATCGTCACCAAAGGCGAGGGCGGTTACTACATTTATCATCGCTGTTTTATTTACTTTTACGACACCGAATCGAAAATGCTCGTACCGCTTTGCAACCGTCCCGACTGTCTGCATGACAAAAACCCGGACGAATATACCACCTGGAGTTGTGATGCATACTTGCCGGGCGCTGATAATTTTATGCAGTTTTATGAGGGATACCTCTACGCAACCTGCGATATGTTTTCGGTAGACGGTGAACTGATGCTTGCGGGAAAAACTTATCTTTTAAAAATTGCGCCGGATCGTTCCTCTGTAGAAGCACTCACGCCGATCGATCTTCCGCACTCATCTTCCGCTTTCATTCACCGCGGATACCTCTATGCTTTTCCGCGTTCCAGCAATGACGGCGAAACCCTGCAAATCACACGGTATTCTTTGATGGATCCGCAAGCGGATCCCGTTGTTCTCCTGGAGCTCCCTGCCGACGATTTCATCGTGAGTGCTTATCCTTTGGGCAATCATATTTATTTCACACACGGTACAACCAACGAGACGCTCTGTGCTTTAAATATTCAAACACTTGAATCCCGCGAACTGAAAACCGTTTTTTCTTCTGCAGATTCTTATAGTACACTTTGGCTTTGCGGCGTTTACCAGAACGAATTGATTCTCCTTCCGCAATCTTATGAAGAAGGTGTCGGCTACATATATACAGACGCTTATTTATATGATCCAAAATCCGAAACAGCCGAACCTGTTTTCGACCTACGTCCATACTCCGCCTCCGGCTTTAAGCGTTTGTCGCTTCTCAGCGACGGAACAAATCCGATCCTATACGAAGCTGTTGATAACGAATCGCTCACTATATCGCCGTTGAATGAAGATTTTGCTCTGCGCGGCGATTCCTGTACACTTCCTTTCTCCGCTTCGTTTTCCTCCAACTTCTATCCGTGTGATGGTTCTTTCTCTCTTTTCTCGCATAATCATATCGATCTTTATGCCATTGATCGAAATGCTCCCATAAAAAGCACCGTTCTTTTGGATGAAAACAAAACGCTGATTCACACCTTCTTCACCTATGCCCCGGAAGATTTCGCGTCAAACGCAATCTATAACCCATTGGCATAACTCCTCTTAATATACACAAAAACAGCCTCGCCGTTTGGCGAGGCTGTAACTTTATTCTGCGATTGCCGCGTTTAGAAAGGAGGCTTCGAACAGTTCGGTGCAAGGAAAATTCGTACGGTAAACTTCGTTCTCTCCGTCGTGTGCCGGATAGAAAATAACTGTTGCCGGAATCGCCGTTCCCTGCGTGCCGTCCGAATGCAGCGCGATCAGAACTTTTTCGTATTTCGCGTTTTTATCCGAAAAGAACAGCGTAATCTCATTTCCGTATTCCGAAACAGCACCAAAGTAGGATTTCTGCACAGACGATTGCCAGAAAAGACGCTCTGACGAAAAGAACGAACGATATGCTTCATAGAGTTCTCCGTCAGCAAAGTCCTTTTCGACGATTCCCTCTTCATCCAGCGCGTGCAGAAATTCTTCCTGCGTAAAACTTTTCCGGATCCGGATCACGGAAGGCTCTGTTCCGATTATTTCATATAGCGTAGCTTTCGGGAAGGCAAGCGCGTACCACAAAACAAGTGAAAGAAAAACAGCTGATATACCGATTCCCGCTAAAATGTATTTCTTTTTCATTAAGAATACCGTCCCTTCACAAAACGTTCGCCGGGTCTCTGCGCCTTTTGCATATAAAAACCGCCTTCCCGTTCGGGAAGGCGGTCCTTTTGTGTTGGATC
The DNA here is from genome assembly GCA_045133675.1 of Oscillospiraceae bacterium. Classification (GTDB taxonomy): domain Bacteria; phylum Bacillota; class Clostridia; order Oscillospirales; family Ruminococcaceae; genus Paludihabitans. The sequence goes on from JBGUUS010000185.1 coordinate 23,528, forward strand.
AACTCAGAACAGGATGATCAGGAACTGCGATACCAGAACAACCGCGATCAGTGCGATCGGGTAAGTTGCGGCGTAAGCAGAAGCGACGTCCTCGGTGCCGGATACGTTGATGAGCGTACCGAGCGCCGGAGTCGAGGTCATACCGCCGGTGAGCGAGCCGAGGTTGTTCAGCAGGCTCAGTTTCAGCACGTATCTTGCGAAGAGGTAGCCGAGAATCAGCGGCAGGATCGTCATAACAACACCGAATACGAAGTACATCGGGTCGAAGAGCTCGATGAATTTCGAGCCGCCCGCAATACCTGCACCGATGAGGAACAGGATCAGACCGAGTTCACGGAACACCTTCAGCGTGGTGGTCGGCGGCATCAGGCTGATTTTACCGCAGCGGCCGAAGTGACCGAATACGAGAGCCGCAAGCAGGCAGCCGCCGGTGGTGGTCAGCGAGAAGTTGCCTTCAAGACCCGGCAGCGGAACTTTGATCGCGCCGATGACGCAGCCGATGATTGCAGCAAGCGCAAACATCATAACGCCGTAGCTGTCCATTTCGATCAGCTTGCCGTTGTAGACTTTTTTGTTCGCGCCGGTTTCAACAGCCGTGATCTTTGCGCGTTCCTCAGCCATATCGGCTTTGAGGATTTTCGGCATGATCTGAACGAACAGAACAACGCCGAGAACGCCGAAGATATATGCGATACCGTTGCCAACCGATACAACCTCCTGCAGAGAAGCGTCAACCGTTTCTTTTGCAGCGGAGAATGCCGGTGTAGAGGTCAGCGCGCCGGAAAGCAGACCGGCAACCATTGCGGTGAGCTCTTCTTCGGAACCGCCGATGCCCATTGCGCGGCCGGCAAAGATGCAGATTACTGCAGAAATGCCGCCGGCAAGGATAACGATGAAACCGAGAAGAACGTAGGATTTGAAGTTCTTCTTCATGTTACTGAAGAATTTCGGGCCGGCAATAAAGCCAACCGAGGTAACGAACAGGATCAAGCCGAGGTTTTCGATCGTCTTGAGCGCCTGCGTGGTATAGTTGACAGCCTCGCCGTCAGCCGCTTTTACCGTGAGCTCTGCGCTCAGCTGCGGATAGAAGAGGCAGCCGTATACCAGTGCGAGAATGAATACGCCGGCAGTACCGAGCGAAATGCCTTTGATGGTGATGCGACCAAATGCAAGACCAACGGCAATAATTGCGAAAACACTGAATACCAGGAACGATACGCCGGTAATCGGAATTACGCCAAAAAGATTCATGCTAAAGACTCCTTATTTATTACGGTAATCCGGAAGCAGTTTCGGAGAAACTTCTTCGGTTACAATACCTGCTTCTGCCATTTCTTTTGCAAATGCATCAACGTGAGCAAGAGTCAGCTCGCCAACGGTGGTGTCTTTTGCTTTTGCAGCAGCATTTTTACCAGCAGTTCTGCCGAATACGATGATGTCAAGCAGAGAGTTGCCCATCAGACGGTTTCTGCCGTGGATGCCGCCAACAGCCTCACCTGCTACGAACAGGTTTTCGATGTTGGTGGTCTGGCCGTCAGCCGTGATGTCAAGACCGCCGTTCTGGTAATGCAGAGTCGGATATACGAGGATCGGCTCTTTGCGGATGTCGATGCCGTATTTCGCAAACATACGCATCATAGCCGGGATACGTTTTTCGATGGTGCCTTCGCCGTTTTTCAGCTCGATCATCGGAGTGTCCAGCCATACGCCAAGGCCGAGACCGGTCTCGATGCCGTTGCCGCGTGCGTCACACTCGCGGATGATGGAAGCAGCTGCAACGTCGCGGGTCTCCAGCGGATGCATGAAGACTTCGCCGTTTGCGTTAACGAGTTTTGCGCCCAGCGAGCGAACTTTCTCGGTAACGAGTGCGCCGAAGATCTGCTGCGGATATGCGGTACCGGTCGGATGGTACTGCAGGGTGTCAGCGTAGAGCAGTTTTGCACCTGCACGGTAGCCGAGAACCAGACCGTCTGCGGTTGCACCGTAGTGGTTGGAGGTCGGGAATCCCTGATAGTGCATACGGCCTGCGCCGCCGGTAGCGATGATAACGGTTTTTGCACGGGCAACGAGGATCTCCTCGGTCTCCATGTTCAAAAGAACTGCGCCTGCAGCTTTGCCGTTTTCGTCGAGGATCAGTTCGATTGCAGAGGTGAAATCAACAACCGGGATCTGACGGTTCAGAACTTCGTCGCGGAGCGTACGCATGATCTCAGCGCCGGAGTAGTCTTTTGCAGCGTGCATTCTCTTGCGGGAAGTACCGCCGCCGTGGGTGGTAACCATGGTGCCGTCTTCGGTTTTGTCGAACTCAACGCCGAGTTCGTTGAGCCACAGGATTGCTTCC